>NZ_JAFNON010000010.1:0-84707 GCF_026536245.1 Gilliamella sp. B2824
TTAAAGTTGTTTTACCATGGTCAACGTGGCCGATTGTACCAACGTTAACGTGGGGTTTTGTACGTTCAAATTTTTCTTTAGACATTTATCGTCCCTCAAATGTAATACAAATCGGTGGTGAATCACCACATTAACCAAGTATCATATTTAATATCAATATAATACTAACTTAAAATTAGCTCTGAATGATAACAGATAAAGCCATCGAGTGACAAGCTTTAAAGCAGTCAAATTCGATATTTTTAGAAGTTTAGGAGATTAACAAGAATGGTGCTGATAGGCAGATTTGAACTGCCGACCTCACCCTTACCAAGGGTGCGCTCTACCAACTGAGCTATATCAGCAATTGGAGCGGGCAGCGGGAATCGAACCCGCATCATCAGCTTGGAAGGCTGAGGTAATAGCCATTATACGATGCCCGCATGTTCAAACTCGGCTACCTAAATGCTTCAATTAGCTATTGCTAATATTAGATATGTGGTGGTGGGGGAAGGATTCGAACCTTCGAAGTGTGACACGGCAGATTTACAGTCTGCTCCCTTTGGCCGCTCGGGAACCCCACCCCGAATCTTTATAATTTTGTTTACTTAGGAAAATGGTGCCGGCTGCCGGAATCGAACTGGCGACCTACTGATTACAAGTCAGTTGCTCTACCTACTGAGCTAAGCCGGCCTAAGTGCTGCGCATTATGGACTAGAACATTTAAGCTTGCAAGCAAAAAAATCAAATTTTATTTTGTTTGCTTAAAAAAAAATCAAAAACATAAAAAAAACCTGAAATTTAAGCTATTTCAGGTTTTTATTTAATCAAAAATAATATTTTAAATTATTTCTTCTTAGCGACTTTTTTCTTTGATTCAACTACTACACCTTTAGCGGCAGTATGCATTGCAACATCCTCGCTGATGTCACCTTTATCTTGATATGGACGTCCATAATAAGTATCAAGTAGAATTTGTTTTAATTCAGCAATTAAAGGATAACGTGGATTTGCTCCAGTACATTGGTCATCAAAGGCATCCACAGCAAGTTGATCAACTTGCGCTAAAAATGCTTTTTCATCTACACCAAATTCTTTAATAGAAAACGGTATATCAAGCTCTATTCTAAGTTGATCTAGCCAAGCGATCAGTTTTTCAACTTTCTTCTCATCTTTATCACTTGCGGATGTTAATCCTAAATGGTCGGCAATTTCTGCATAACGACTTACCGCTTTAGGATAACCGTATTGGCTAAACGTACCTTGTTTAGTTGGTTTATCGGTTGCATTAAATCGCACTACATTACTAATAAGCATTGCATTAGCAAAACCATGAGGAATATGGAAAGCAGCGCCAATTTTATGCGCCATTGAGTGACAAACACCTAAAAATGCTTGAGCAAAAGCGACACCCGCTAATGTTGCCGCACTATGCACTTTTTCACGCGCAACAGGGTTTTTCGCACCATCTTTATAACTTGCAGGTAAATAAGTTTTTAACAAACTTAATGCTTGTAATGCTTGACCATCAGAAAACTCACTCGCCATGATAGACACATAAGCTTCTAAAGCATGAGTTACTGCATCATAACCACCCGCAGCACAAAGTGATTTTGGCATATTCATTACTAAATTAGCATCAACAATTGCCATGTTAGGCGTAATGGCATAATCGGCTAATGGATATTTTTGACCAGTTGCATCATCTGTTACCACGGCAAATGGTGTTACTTCAGAACCGGTACCCGATGTAGTTGCTACACAAATTAATTTAGCTTTTTTACCCATGTTAGGGAAGTGACAAGTACGTTTACGAATATCCATAAAACGCAGCGCTAATTCATCAAATTTTGTTTCTGGGTGTTCATAAAGTACCCACATGATTTTAGCCGCATCCATTGGCGAACCACCACCCAAAGCAATAACAGTATCGGGTTGGAAGTCTGTCATTGATTGTGTTCCTTTACGAACAATACTTAAGGTTGGATCAGCTTCAACATCAAAGAAGGTTTCGCAAATTACGCCTTGTGCTTCTAATTGATCAGTAATTTGTTTTGAATAACCGTTATTAAATAAAAATTTATCAGTAACTAAAAAGACGCGTTTTGCTCCTTGCTCAATTATTTCATTTAAAGCAACAGGTAGTGAGCCACGTTTAAAATAGATAGAACTTGGTAATTTATGCCATAACATATTTTCTGCTCTCTTAGCGATGGTTTTCTTGTTAAGTAAGTGTTTCGGTCCAACATTTTCAGATACCGAGTTACCCCCCCAAGAACCACAACCCAATGTTAAAGATGGCGCTAAATCAAAGTTATATAAATCACCAATACCACCATGTGCAGCTGGTTGGTTAATTAAGATACGACACGTTTTCATTTTGCTGCCAAAATAAGCAATTCGCTCACGATTACTATCTTGATCAGTATAAAGAACAGAGGTATGACCCATACCACCCATTTCAACTAATTTTTCGGCTTTTTCGACAGCTTCATTAAAATCTTTTGCTTTGAACATAGCCAATGTTGGTGAAAGTTTTTCATGCGCAAAAGGTTCTGACAAATCAACTTTAGTCACTTCACCGACAAGGACTTTTGCACCTGCAGGGGCTTTAAAGCCAGCCATTTCAGCAATCTTGGTTGCTGGTTGACCAACAATGTTAGCATTTAAAGCACCCTTATCATTTAAAATAATGCCTTGAACGGCTTTAGTTTCTTTAGCATTTAAAACATATGCACCATATTGTGTTAATAAACGTTTAACTTCATCGTACACAGAATCAACAACAACAATCGCTTGTTCAGATGCACAGATCATGCCGTTATCAAACGTTTTAGACATAAGTACAGAGGCAACAGCACGTTTTAAATCAGCCGTTTCATCAATAATAACTGGCGTATTACCTGCCCCAACACCTAGTGCTGGTTTACCTGAGCTGTAAGCCGCTTTAACCATACCTGGACCACCGGTTGCCAAAATAGCAGCAACATCATCGTGATGCATTAATGCATTCGATAATTCAATAGAAGGTTCATCAATCCAGCCAATAATATCTTTCGGTGCACCAGCTTTAATTGCAGCATTTAAGACGATTCGAGCAGCTTCAATAGTTGATTTTTTAGCTCTAGGATGTGGAGAAAAAACAATGGCGTTACGAGTTTTTAAGCTGATTAAAGATTTGAAAATTGCGGTAGAAGTAGGGTTGGTTGTTGGAACGATACCACAAATAATACCTAAAGGTTCAGCTAAGGTTATTGTTCCGTATGGTTCATTTTCTGCAACAACACCACATGTTTTATCATGTCGGTATTTATTTAGAATGTACTCAGCAGCAAATAAATTTTTAATGACTTTATCTTCTACTATTCCCATGCCTGATTCTTCTACAGCTTGTTGAGCTAGTGGGATTCTAGCTGCTGCAGCTGCTGTCGCGGCTGCGACGAAGATTTTGTCGACTTGCTCTTGAGTATAAGTTGAATAAGTTTCCTGTGCTTTTTTAACACGGGCCATTAACTCATTTAACTCATTCATGTTGGTTACTGCCATAGATTTCTCCTTGAAATTAAAAAAATAAATCTGGATCGTTTGGCTTCTTCCTTGAATTTTAAATGCTTCAGCATAACAACTAAACGAAATTGTCGTTATCCTAAATCAGTTTTTTACTTTATACAATAATATTGCACAAAAAATAAATATAGCAGACAAAATGAAAGTGATTAACAGAATAAATAACAACAAATATCGGTTATTTTTTTGATAAAAAACCATTTTTAGACAAAAATGGTCATGAGTTAACAATTAATGTTTAATATTAATAATATAGAGGGGTGTATCGTTATATTTTAGACAATTTATTTAACACATAACTAACTGCAACAAAACCAAAGGTTGCTGTAACGGTTGTAATTGCCCCAAAACCCGATGCACAATCCATTTTTTTCGCGCCATCGGCATCACTTTTGGTAAAGCAAATTTGACCATTTTTAGCTGGATAAGTGAGTTGTTCGGTTGAGAAAACGCAAGGAATTGAATATTTACCTTTACTGTCTTTATTGAGTTTATAATCGTTTTTTAAGCGTTCGCGTAACTTAGCCGCTAATGGATCTTGAATCGTTTTGGCTAAATCAACGATCCTAATTTGGGTAGGATCTTTTTGACCGCCAGCCCCACCAATCGTGATCACCTTTAACTTCTGCCGTTTACAATATGCCAATACCGCAGCTTTATCACGGACACTATCAATTGCATCAATGATATAATCATAACGTGGTAACTGTTTGCTGCCTAAATAGTCGCTAACATTATCAACATTAATAAAATCATCGATCTCATTAACAATGCATTCAGGATTGATCTGCAAAATTCTATCAGCCATAACCGCTGTTTTGGCTTTGCCGATAGTTGTTGTTAAGGCATGAATTTGACGATTGGTATTGGTGACACAAACATCATCCATATCAATCAATGTAATTTGACCCACACCACTACGCGCTAGTGATTCAGCTACCCAAGAACCTACCCCACCTATGCCTATCACGCAGATATGGGCACGAGCAAAAGAAGCCAATGCAGATTCACCATATAACCGCGCAATTCCGCTAAAACGTTGAAAGTAACTATCAGAAAATGTGTTACGCATAATCACCATTGTTATATCGAAATTTTGCAATACTAGCAGTGCATAACGATTAACGCAACTAACGCTGCTATTCTTGTCATTGATGTTATCAGTATTAGACTGGTAAATTAACTATTTACGTCCTAATTTCAATATCTCTTGTACCATTTGTTTAGTATGGGTTTGCATATATTTTACTAAATGGTCATTTTTTTCATTAAGTAGAATGAGATAAAAACGATTACGAGCCAGATGGGTTGATTCATCATAAGTACTGACAATTAAATAACCTATACCATTTTTTGCATCAGTTCCTACGGCATAATAAACGTTACCTTCTTGAGTGACTTTCGGATCAGATGAACGCATTGCGATTTGCAATTTAAAGAGTTTTTGAGCATCTTGAGCATTGGCAACAATATCATCCATAATGATGAAATAATCTTCATAATAGGTTGCTGATTTAGGATCTTGCATGTACATAATTGCACGCTTATCATTAGGATTACCTGAACCACTATCACGACTTTGATTATATATATAATAGGTTTTATTGTGGAAATCTAATTTTTTGGGTAAATCATAAGTTGGTAATTTTTGATTAATTACCGTTAACATCGGACCATAATTGCTAGGTTGATAATTACTTTCTAAGGTCCCACAACCAAACAATAATATTGAGATAAAACTGATTATAACTTTTTTCATTTTGTTTCCTTCATGAGCTAAGTAAAAACACAATAAAATAATAAAATTTTACTACGACTTTACTTACTTGCTGATTTGCTATCCTTTTTTGTTATGGTTTAGAAAATTTGATTAATTCATCTATTAGCTTGGTGGTTTGAATTGGATTTATTGTTTGGTAAAAATCACTATTTTTTGCATCAATATGATACATTAAAGCCTTTATTACAACAAAGCCTTTTGCTTGGTCAAATTGTTGAGTATAGATATAGCGCCCATTTACTTTGAAATCAATACCTTCAACATATTTCACATTTTTGTAAGATTTAATTTCCGGATTTTCATTATCTCGTAGTTTTAATTGCGTTAAAAAAACTGTCATCGCATCTTGTTCATTATTGACAACTTCATACATAATAAAAATCCGAGCATTATCTACATCATTACTATAAAGTACGATCTGTCTTTCATTGGATTGCTGTGTTTTTTCTGTTTTATCTGTTTTTACTTTATTAAAATTCACATTGAAAAATTTTTTTGCTCAGATACTTGAATGGATGGCAATGCTTTATCGGAGCGAAGAATAAAAGTTTTATCTGATTGAGGTGCACTTAATACTTGATTAAATGATATGTTTAATACAAAGCATGCTGTAATAATAATTAAAAATCTTTTCATACACACCATCCTATTTGTTTGTTTAACAAACATACCTTTATGCTGATTATAAACTTTTTGAGTCTGTAAACAATTGATTATTCATTATCACTAAACGAAAGCATTTAACGTAAAATTAGCCGTTTTATTAGTTAACTTTATTTTTATTTTTATACTGAAATGCATATATTTCCTAAAACTTCTTTATAAAAGTACCATCATTGTTTTTACCAATTTGAAAATTGAAATCTTTCTCCCTATGATGAGCAATTGAACGGATATTATTTGCCATTTTACACCATTCAATCGGCGCTTTAACCCGGCTAAAAAATAAAAGGTTTAATCACATATTCGATATCGGTATGTGGCATAGCCACAACATAAGGTTCAGTCAGTAGTACGGTTGAATATAACGATTCTCGTTGCTTAATAGCGAGTAAAAAGGAGTCTTACCCATAGCTTTCTAGTTTTAAAATAGGAAACGTAAAATCAAAAAATTGATCGGCATTGTCGACGCGTTCATCTAACACAATGAAATTTTCAAAAAATAGTTGGTGGTTAGATTTATCTCCCATCTTATCCTCCATATTGTGAAAGCAAATTGCCAAACGCAGGCTTTACTGGTAACTACCTAAATTAAATCAACTTATTTTTTATATAGTTAATTTTAGAGAAGAAAAAATAAGGCTAATTGATTTGTTACCAAATAGTATCCATGTGATTGCTCGTCATAGGGATAACCATAAAAAAGAAAAACAAGAAAATCGCGTTTTAGATTATCAGATGGAAATAATAGACAGAAAGTTATGTGATACCTTGTCTTTTTCGATATACAAGGCATCACAAAATAATCGCTTAGTTTTTGAAGGAGTGAATTGGCGCAGGAATACGGCCGCCACGATTAATAAAATCGCATGAACTATATTTATTAACCGGCATAACGGGAGCATGACCAAGTAAACCACCAAATTCGATATTATCGCCAACCTTTAACCCAACAGCCGGAATAATTCTGACAGCGGTCGTTTTATGGTTGATAACACCAATTGCAGCCTCATCAGCAATGATTGCCGAAATAGTTTCGGCAGGCGTATCGCCTGGAATCGCAATCATATCAAGTCCTACCGAACAAACACACGTCATTGCCTCGAGTTTTTCTAAATTCAGTGCGCCATTATTAACTGCATCTATCATACCAGCATCTTCAGAAACCGGAATAAATGCACCACTTAAACCACCCACATGACCACAAGCCATAACACCGCCTTTTTTAACAGCATCATTAAGCATAGCGAGTGCTGCTGTAGTGCCATGTGTACCAACAACTTCCAATCCCATTTCTTCTAAGATATGAGCAACAGAATCACCAATAGCAGGCGTTGGTGCTAATGATAAATCAACAATCCCAAATTTTACGCCTAAACGCTCAGAAGCTTCTTTACCAACAAGTTGCCCCATGCGGGTAATTTTAAAAGCGGTTTTTTTAATCGTTTCGGCAACGACATCAAAAGATTGGCCTTTTACTTTTTCCAGTGCGCGTTTAACCACTCCTGGGCCACTGACGCCAACATTAATAACACAGTCAGCCTCACCAACGCCATGAAAAGCCCCAGCCATAAATGGGTTATCTTCAACCGCATTAGCAAAAACCACTAATTTTGCACAAGCCATACTGCTATTATTTGCAGTCAAACTAGCTGCTTGTTTGATAATTTGCCCCATCTGCTTAACTGCATCCATATTGATACCAGTTTGAGTTGAGCCCACATTAACCGATGAACATACACGTTCTGTTTGAGCTAATGCTTGCGGAATGGAGTTAATTAAAATTTCATCGCCTTTATGGTAACCTTTTTGCACTAAAGCCGAAAATCCACCAATAAAGTTAACCCCAACAGCTTTAGCTGCCGCATCAAGCGTTTTTGCAAACTCAACATAATCTTTATCGTCACTTGCACCTGCAATTAACGATATAGGTGTAACAGAGATGCGTTTATTGATAATAGGAATACCAAATTCTGAAGTGATCTCATCGCCAACTTTAACTAAATTTTTGGCAAGACGAGTAATTTTTTCAAAGATCTTTTGACGCGCTTTTTCACCATCACTATCAATGCAATCTAGTAGGGAAATACCCATGGTTATTGTGCGGATGTCAAGCTTCTCTTCCTCTATCATTTTAATGGTTTCGAGGATCTGTTTTGTTTCCATTAGTATTATCCTTCAGTAATGAGTATCAAATTTAGATTATAGGCGATGCATAGCATCAAAGATTTCTTCACGTTGAATATTGACTTTAACTTTCAGTTTTTCACCCGATTGAATTAATGCCGTTTTTACCTCATCAAAGCTCACTTTGATTTTAGATAAATCTAACAACATAATCATGGTAAAGTATTCATCCATAATAGTTTGGCTTACATCTAAAATATTAATATCCAATTCATAAAGCTTTTGACTAATACCTGCAATAATCCCTGTTTGATCTTTACCTATAACCGTTAAAATGGTTTTCATAACACTCTCCAGCACAATTTTTACACAGTTAAAAAATATTTATAGCGTTGATTATAATAACATCTTCAAAAATTATCGAAATAGGAGTAGATTGTTTTTTTAGAAATAATAAAGACGATTACAACAAATTGAAAGGGCTGCATTATGGTAAATTTTCAAAAATCAAATAAATTGGATCATGTTTGTTATGATATTAGAGGACCTATTCTCGATCATGCCAAACGTCTAGAAGAAGAAGGACAAACGATTCTTAAACTCAATATTGGAAATCCCGCCCCATTTGGTTTTAATGCGCCTGATGAACTCCTTGTTGATGTAATTCGTAATCTACCAACTTCGCAAGGATATTGTGATTCCAAAGGTCTTTACTCAGCCCGTAAAGCAGTTATGCAACATTATCAAGCAAGAGGGGTTTCAAATATTGATGTTGAGGATATCTATATTGGTAATGGTGTATCAGAATTAATCGTACAATCGATGCAAGCCTTACTAAATAGTGGCGATGAAGTGCTAGTACCTATGCCAGATTACCCATTATGGACAGCTGCAATTAGTCTATCTGGCGGAAATGCCATTCACTATTTATGCGATGAAGAGGCCAATTGGTCACCCGATTTAGAAGATATCAAACGAAAAATCACGCCAAAAACAAAAGGGATTGTTATCATCAATCCAAATAATCCAACAGGTGCGGTTTATAGCAAAGAAGTATTACTAGAAATTGCCGAAATTGCCCGTCAAAATAATTTGATTATTTTTGCTGACGAAATTTATGACAAAATTTTATATGATGATGCAGTCCATTATTCTATTGCTGCATTAGCCCCTGATTTATTTGTTGTCACCATGAGCGGCTTATCAAAAACTTACCGTGTTGCAGGCTTTAGACAAGGTTGGATGGCACTTTGTGGCCCTAAACAACATGTAAAAGGCTATATTGAAGGCTTAAATATGCTCGCTTCAATGCGACTATGTGCTAATGTACCATTACAACACGCTATTCAAGGTGCGCTTGGCGGCTACCAAAGTATTAATGAATTTATTGTTCCGGGTGGTCGACTTTATGACCAGTGCATGTTGGCATGGCGTTTACTTAATGATATACCCGGTGTTTCGTGCACTAAACCACAAGGCGCTTTATACTTATTTCCAAAACTTGATCAACAAAAATTCAATATCCATAATGATCAAAAATTAGTGTTAGACTTTTTATTGCAAGAAAAAGTATTGTTAGTACAAGGAACTGGATTTAACTGGCATAAACCCGATCATGTTAGAATTGTGGCTTTACCTCATACTGGTCAGCTTGAAGATGCTATTGGACGATTTGCTAAATTCTTATCTAGTTATAAACAATAAACAAAATTATCTACTTTAGGATTCTCCCCCCTCTTTTTGCTGCTTGAGAATTAGAGGGGTTAAACAAAAACACTACAATCATATTTAATTAACTTAAAATCGTTTATTAATAAATTTTAATCGACACAAATTATCACTAACTAAATTTATCTATTACGGTTTAAACTTATTGTCTCAAATCTCGTTACACCAGCTGTACTGATACTTGCTCAACAAGATTATTTAAGAAATGATGCCAATATTCACTGCCAATTTATGCTAACGCCAATAAATCAGCTTGCCGCGAAGACTAACATTCTAATTGTTTGAATTAGTTGCTAAAAGAACATCTAAAATAGCATGATGATATAGGGTAATCACTATCAGCAGATTTTGTTAAAAAAGACGCTAAAGTTGAGTTTTTAACTCAATGTATTATAAAAAAAGCGCTATCAAAAGCGCTTTAATCGAAAAATGAATCAAATTTATTTTTTGATTCCAGCAAGTTTTGCACGAATATTTTCTGCACGATCTTTTGACGATGGGTGTGTACTTAAAATTGAAGAACTATCACCTTGAGCAGCTAATTTATCAAATGCAGTAGCAAGTCCTGCTGGATTAATCTTTCTTTTCACTAAGAAATCGAACGAGTAGTCATCTGCAGCGGTTTCTTGTTTTTGTGAAAATTGTGAATTGATAACTTTTGCAGCTAAATCACCTAATTGTGATTGAGAAATTGATGAAACTACACTGTTTCCTGATGCCGCAGCAGCATCACGAGCAATTTCAGTAGTATAAGCCACTTGCATTGCTTTTTTGCTATGACCTAAAGCAACGTGACCTAATTCATGACCGAGTACACCTTCAACTTCATTATCGTTCATCAAGTCCATCAGACCGCTATATACACGCACACAACCATTTGCCATTGCCCACGCATTAACATCTTTAGTTAAATAAACTTTATAATTAACTGGTGTACCCTCAACATTATTACCAAGCGCTTTAGCAATTTTATTGAGTCGTTTAGTATAAGTACTATTAGCCGGTGCAATTTTTGATTGAGCATCCATTTGAGCACAAGCTTCTTGACTTAATTGCTTAACATCATTATCACTTAAAGTTACCGCTTTAAGACCTTTCATCCCCAAATTAACTGCATCATTTGGGTTGATATTACAACCAACTAGAGACATTACTGCAACCAAAGGTAGCGTAACTAATAATGTTTTTTGATGTTTTTTCATATCATTTTCCTTATATTATAAATATATCAACTTTTATCTAATTTTTAGTGAGTTTCGAAAAATTTTAAACTAACTTGCGTAATAATCAATAAATAATTGCTTGTTTTATACTAGAAAAAAGAATTACTTGCTTACCTATATCAGGAAGCTTAGACTATTGGGTCATTTTTTTGAGGTATATAATTATGCAATTATCTGATTTTGACTTCACTCTTCCCAAAGAACTTATAGCCAAGCACCCGTCAGAAACAAGAAGTGCATGCCGTCTGTTATCACTTGATGGTGCAACAGGTCAGATAGAACATGGCGTCTTTTCCGATATTATCGATAAAATCAATCCTGGCGATTTACTGGTTTTTAATAATACTCGAGTAATTCCTGCTCGGGTTTATGGTAAAAAAGCCTCTGGTGGTAAAATTGAGATCTTAATTGAACGATTGTTAGATAATCATCGCGCGCTAGCCCACATAAAAGCATCAAAATCACCTAAAGAAGGCGCTGAATTAATATTAGGCGAAGATGCATCGGTTAATGTAATTATGCTCGCTCGGCACGATAGTTTATTTGAACTACAATTTCCTGATGATGTGCTGACAATCTTAAATAAAATTGGCCATATCCCATTACCGCCTTATATAGATAGGCCCGATGACAGCCATGATCGTGAAGTTTATCAAACCGTTTACAGTAAAATACCGGGAGCGGTTGCCGCCCCGACTGCCGGATTGCATTTTGATCAACCTTTATTAGAAAAATTAAAACAAAAAGGTATTGAGATGGCTTTTGTAACCTTACATGTTGGTGCCGGCACATTCCAACCCGTCAGAGTAGAAAATATAGAATCACATGTGATGCACGCTGAGTATGCACAAGTCCCGCAATCAGTAGTTGACGCTGTTTTAGCATGCAAAGCAAGAGGCAATAAAGTCATAGCAGTTGGAACAACCTCGGTTAGAGCACTGGAAAGCGCGGCACAAAAAACCGGTAAGATTGCACCATTTTTTAATGACACTCAAATATTTATCTATCCTGGTTATCACTTTAATGTTATCGATAGCTTAATTACTAATTTTCACTTACCTGAATCAACATTAATTATGCTGGTTTCTGCGTTTGCTGGTTATCAAAATACAATGAATGCTTATCAAGAAGCTGTCAAACAACAATATCGTTTTTTTAGTTATGGCGATGCTATGTTCATTACTAAACAAAATCAACAATAACAGTTAGAATTATTTCAATCTTTCACCTATTGCCGATTGAATATCAAAATTAGGCAGGTCTTTTTTAACTAAACAAGTTGTCAAAGTTACTTGCCACTCATCTTATCTAAAATATTATTGATACGCTTTAAAGTTGAAGGATGTGAAGCTGGATCTTTTACAGCATGAATAGGCATTTTAGATAACATACCAACTAAACCAATAGGATCAATGTTTTGGTTAACTAATAAGTCAAAAGCATAATTATCTGCCTCTATTTCATGTTGCTGAGCAACAGCTTCTTTTTGGAAGATAACAATTTCATTCACTTTGTCAGCAAGTTCGATGTAAGAAGCTTGTTGAAACGAACTAACAAAATGTTGTAAAGCAATATGAGCCTGTTCATGAGCAATAACTGCTTGTAATTCAGCATCATTTAATAGTTTTATTAAACCACTATTTATGCGAATACAACCATTGGCTGTGGACCATGCATTTGGCTCAGTATCAAGATAGACTTTATAATTTAATTTAATATGATTAATCGTTTGTGGTAATGTTGAGGCGACTCTATTTAATCGTTGGCTCATTTTATGATAACTAGCAGGAATTACTGCTTTTTCATCCATTTCCATACAAGCAAGCTGGCTCATTGCCATAATATCAGAAGGCGATAACCGACTCGCTACATCAGCAGAAATTAATTTTAAGGTACTTTTATTGTGACTTTGACAACCTACCAAACAAAATAGCAATACATAAACGAGCCAAAATAACGACAAAAAACTTTTCACAAACGTCAAAAACCTTCTAAATATTGTCTAATACGGTCAGCCACGCTAAACTAGGCGCCGAAAAATCATAATACAATGACGTATTATATCAATAATTCGCGCCAAACTGTTTATTTGGTCGCAAGAGGTTAACAAAAAAATGAAATTTGAATTAGATAATACCGACGGCTTAGCGCGCCGTGGACGAATGAAGTTCGATCGCCGTGGCGTTGAATATACAGTTGAAACACCAGCATTTATGCCGGTGGGTACTTATGGTACCGTCAAAGGTATGACTCCCGAAGAAGTCGCTGCAACCGGCGCACAAATCCTATTGGGAAATACTTTCCATTTATGGTTAAGACCGGGACAAGCAATTATGCGTAAACATGGTGATTTACATGATTTTATGCAGTGGCCAGGTCCGATTCTAACCGACTCAGGCGGATTTCAAGTATTTAGCCTTGGTGATATCCGTAAAATTAAAGAAGAAGGTGTCTATTTTCGCAATCCAATTAATGGCGATTCTATTTTTCTTTCGCCAGAAATTTCGATGGAAATCCAATATGATCTTGGTTCAGATATTGTCATGATCTTTGATGAATGTGCCCCTTTTCCAGCAGAGTGGGACTATGTCAAAAAATCGATGGAAATGTCTTTACGCTGGGCAAAACGGAGTCGTCAACGCTTTGATGAACTCGGTAATAAAAATGCCTTGTTTGGTATTGTCCAAGGTGGCATCCATCAAGAATTACGAGACATTTCAATTAAAGGATTAACCGAAATTGGTTTTGATGGGTATGCTGTTGGCGGATTAGCTGTTGGCGAGCCAAAAGCCGACATGCATCGAATTTTAGAAGGGACTTGTCCACAATTACCTGCTGATAAACCTCGCTATTTAATGGGTGTGGGTAAACCAGAAGATTTAGTTGAAGGCGTCCGCCGTGGTATTGATATGTTCGATTGCGTCATGCCAACACGTAATGCCCGTAATGGTCATCTATTTGTGACTGATGGTGTGATAAAAATCCGTAATGCTAAATATAAAGATGACACAACACCACTTGATCCACATTGTGATTGTTACACCTGTAAAAATTACACCAAATCTTATCTTCATCATTTAGATAAATGTGGTGAGATTTTAGGCGCTCGTTTAAATACTATTCACAATTTACGCTATTATCAACGCTTAATGGCAGAGATTCGAGAAGCAGTTGCTAACAAACGTTATGAAGAATTTGTTACCGAATTTTATCAACGTATTGGCAAAACACCAGCACCTTTCTCTATATAATTAAGCAAAGCGCATAATTTTTTAATGTAACTATTGACAGTTTATGGTGAGCAAAGTATTATGCGCATCCTAACGGCGAGTAGCGCAGCTTGGTAGCGCAACTGGTTTGGGACCAGTGGGTCGGAGGTTCGAATCCTCTCTCGCCGACCAATTTTAAATAAAAGAGCCTGCTCAATGAGTGGGCTTTTTTTATTATTCGCTTCAGCTTAAAGGATAAGAACCGACGGAGGTTCGAGCCGAGCGCAGCGAGACAACGTTGCTTTAGCAACGGCCCAACGGGCGAGCATAAAATGCGAGTTATCCTCTCTCGCCGACCAATTTTAAATAAAAAAGCCTGCTCAATGAGTGGGCTTTTTTATTATTCGCTTTAGCTTAAAGGATAAGAACCGACAAAGGTTCGAGCCGAGCGCAGCGAGACAACGTTGCTTTAGCAACGGCCCAACGGGCGAGCATAAAATGCGAGTTATCCTCTCTCACTGATCAATTTTTTTATGATCTTCACTTTATAAACTTGCTCTTGATTGAATCACCGGTACTAATGTTGATAAATCAGGTTTTGCACACTCTAGCTGTTTATTTAATCGATTTAACAACATAGCAGCGGTGTATTGACCAATTTGCTTTGATGGTAAAGCCACTGTTGTTAAAGTTGGAAAGCTGACTTGACTAAATTCATTATTACCAAATCCACTTATTGCTAATTGATAAGGCACGCGAATGTGTCGACGTTGGCACTCATACAATACGCCACAAGCTAATTCATCGGTTGTACAAATTAGTGCATCAAGTTCTGGCCAATTAAGTAGCATATCGGGTAATAATTCACTACCAGTAGTAAAGTTAGCCGGTTTAGCCGCATTGATGATGCGATGAGTGGGTAAATGATAAGCTAGCATGGCTTTATGCCAACCATGTAAACGTTGTTGAAATAGTTGATACTGTTGATTCGCACAAAGTAAACCAATATGGCGATAACCTTTTTTTATAACGTGCTCGGTCAATACATACATCGCAAGGCTATCATCTAGGCCAATATGGGCATTGTCTAATTCATCAATTTGTTGTCCTATGTTAACAATTGGTACGGCTTTATTATCAATCACTTGATTAATTAACGCATCATTGTTGATATAAAATAGTACAATCGCTTTAAGATTGTGATTATATAAGGTTTCTAATAATTGTGATTCACGATGGTAGTAATGGCAAGCTTCAATGATTAATGTGGTATAACCCTGTTTGGCTAATTGAATTTGTAAGGTATTAAGTAAAATGTGTGTAGAGTTATCATAGATTTGGTCAGTAACAACTGCAATAACTTGATTATCGGACGCTGATGCTAGCAAGCTAGCTGCCACATTGGGTTTATAACCAAGCGTCTGAACAGATAATTGAATTTTTTGGCGTAGCTTATCAGACACCCTTTCAGGTGTTCGCAGCGCTCGCGATACAGTCATAGCGCCAACACCTGCATGTTTAGCTACATCAAATAAGGTTATTTGTCCTGTACTCCTACGTTTTTTTATATCCTGCATTTCTTATCCCAATTGAATATTATCAAAGCTGTTATTTAACACACGACTCATAACATACTTGTTAACAAAAAAGAGGACATAAGCCCCAATACTATACATAGTAATCTGTCTGAATGATAATTTTATGAGTGTTTAGTTGAAAATGTTATCTACATCACAAAATCAATAAAATTTTACTTAACTTTGATAGCGCTATCACATTTCTATTATTTTTTAATTTTTATTATTTCCCAATATGTTAGTTTGTAAAAAAATACTTAAGGTATCGATTTTAATGGAGGAAAAATGTTAGATAAATGGTTAACTAACCAGACAGTTAATATTGTCGATTCCGTTGATGATTGGAAAGAAGCAATACAACTTTGTGCTAAGCCATTATTAGAAAGTAATGCCATTTCACCTAGTTATATCCAAGCTATTTTTCAACTACACCAATCCATTGGACCTTACTATGTTTTAGCACCAGGTATTGCCATGCCACATGCTAGACCAGAGCAAGGGGTGAATCAATTAGGTCTATCTATGCTATTAGTTAAACAAGGCGTTGATTTTAATTCGCAAGAAAATGATCCCGTCTATTTAATTACTTTATTAGCCGCGAGTGATAGTACCAGTCATATTGAAATGTTAACCCAATTAGCCGCGCTATTTGGCGAATCAAAAGATATGCAGAGAATTTTTCAAGCACAACAACGCGATGAAATTTTGGCTGTAGTTAAACACTATTAACTTTAATAAAAAATAAAAGGATAAACAAAATGAAAATTATGGCAGTTTGCGGTTCAGGCCTTGGTAGTAGTTTTATGGTTGAAATGAATATCAAAAAAGTTCTGAAAAAATTAAATGTTGATGCTGAAGTTACCCATGCGGATCTTGCTTCAGCAACCCCAGATCAAGCAGATTTATTTGTCATGACCAAGGATTTAGCGGCAAGCTCTGGCATTCCAGCGGACAAATTAGTTATTTTAAATAATATTATCGATATCAACGATTTAGAAGCAAAACTCGTTGAACATTTCGCTAAACATTAATGATATTATGAGGACTTGCTATGATACAAGAAATAGTAAAGTTTATTGTTGATATTTTAAAAGTACCTTCAATATTAGTTGGACTTATTGCCATGGTTGGGCTTATTGCTCAGCGCAAATCCTTTGCTGACACCGTCAAAGGTACCATTAAGACCATTTTAGGTTTTTTAGTATTAAGTGGTGGGGCAACCGTACTCATTAGTGCTATTACCCCATTAGGCATGATGTTTGAACAAGCGTTTAAATTACAGGGTATTATTCCAAATAATGAAGCTATTGTTTCAATGGCACTTAACGAGTATGGTGCAGCAACAGCGTTAATTATGGCCTTTGGTATGGTTGCCAATATTATCGTTGCGCGTTTTACTCGTTTAAAATTCATCTTCTTGACCGGTCACCATACTTTTTATATGGCTTGCATGATAAGTATTATATTAACGGTAGCGGGGTTTGAGGGATGGCAATTAGTCTTCACCGGATCATTAGTACTTGGCTTAATTATGGCCTTTTTCCCTGCACTCGCACAACCGCAAATGCGTAAAATAACCGGTAATGATGATGTCGCTTTTGGTCACTTTGGTACATTAGGTTACGTTTTAGCGGGTTGGCTTGGAATGGCAGTTGGTAAAGGATCTCGTTCAACCGAAGAGATGAATCTACCTAAAAATCTAAGTTTTTTACGTGACAGTTCGATTTCAATCTCATTAACCATGATGATTATCTATTTAATTCTTGCTATCTTTGCTGGCTCTAACTACGTCGAAACGACTTTAAGTAAAGGTGATAACTATCTCGTTTATGCCATTATAGAAGCCATTACTTTTGCCGCAGGTGTATTTATCATCCTACAAGGTGTACGCTTAATTCTAGCTGAGATTGTCCCTGCATTTACTGGTTTTTCTGAAAAATTAGTGCCGAATGCTAAACCCGCTTTAGACTGCCCTGTCGTATTTCCTTATGCACCAAATGCAGTATTAATTGGCTTTCTATGTAGTTTTTTAGGTGGATTAGTCGGACTATTTGTACTTGGACAATTAAACTTAGTATTAATTTTACCGGGCGTTGTACCGCATTTCTTCTGTGGGGCAACCGCTGGAGTATTTGGTAATGCAATGGGCGGCCGTCGTGGTGCCATGCTTGGTGCATTTGCCAATGGATTATTGGTAACATTCTTACCTGTGATGTTATTACCAGTTTTAGGTTCACTTGGTTTTTCAAATACTACGTTTTCTGATGTTGATTTTTGTGGTGTCGGTATCATCCTCGGTAATATGGCAAAATGGTTTAATAAAGATGTGATAATGGCAATTATTGTAGCTATCTTCGCTTTACTCGTTATTTTTAACTATACGATAAAACCTAAAAATAGCAAAAACGATAAAGCATAACCAATATGCTTTATTTTATTCAAAAGCTATACCAGACTAAACCATAGTCTGGTATTTTTTTATGGGTGCATTATAGACTTACTAATAATTTATCGCTTATAGTTAATCATTATTACCTTACATTCGGCTATGCACAAAGCACCATGATAAGCTTTTTTTACTATCGATAAGCTATATTTGCCTTGAGTGTTTGACGGTTAGAATAATGACACAGACAATATATTTATAAGAAATAAGGAACAAATAATGACTACTAGCCAAGCTGAGAGTATTTTAGTCAATCCCAATATATTACTAAAAACTGCTAATAATAGTTATGCTAAAGATCTATACAATGTCATTGATTTCAATCGAAACTATTTTAGCCAATTTATGGCATGGCCTAAATTTGTGATAAACGAGTTAGATACAGCTCAATTTTTACAAGAGTGCGAGTTAAAACATCAACAAAATCAGAGTAAAACCTATGTCATTATACAAAATGATAGGGCTGTCGGTATATTGTCTTTCAATCAAATCGATGCTAACAATAAAACAGCTTATATTGGATATTGGCTTGCTAGTCGAGCTGAAGGAAAAGGTGTTATGACTCAAGCAGTCCAAGCGCTTACCAACTACTATGCATCACAAAAAATTATTAAACGGTTTGTTATTAAATGTGCTGTTAGTAATATAAAAAGCAACGCTGTAGCAAAGCGTTGTGGTTTTAGTTATGAAGGAAGATTAAAACAAGCCGAATACTTAAATGGGATTTATCATGACCAAAATATTTATGGACTGATTTCAACTTATATGTAAAACAACAATGAACATCTGTCA
Source organism: Gilliamella sp. B2824 (assembly GCF_026536245.1). Classification (NCBI taxonomy): domain Bacteria; kingdom Pseudomonadati; phylum Pseudomonadota; class Gammaproteobacteria; order Orbales; family Orbaceae; genus Gilliamella; species Gilliamella sp. B2824. The sequence continues at coordinate 19,089 of NZ_JAFNON010000010.1, forward strand.
GTAAAACTGAAAACTCAACGATTGTCATTTTTAATAAAATAACCGGCAATTGCCGGTGTTGATCAAGTAATAGCCTGTTCGTTTAATATGCACTCATGCAATAATTATTTATTGATGATATAACCACAAATTGCTAACAGCAGTACCACAAATACAGTTGCTATCGCGATGAGGTATTGTGTTTTTGTTCGATATTTTTTCATCTCGCCAAGAGAGAGCTCTCTATTTTTATTTTTGCTATGGTAATAATAGTATAATGGCAACCCAAGTAGAGTAAGTACTATTGATGCTATGCCATTAAACGTTTGATAAACCAACATGCCATAAATAACATAAATTGCACCAATGATCGCCATAATCGGAACTATCGGATAAGCAATCACTTTATAAGAACGCGGTATATCTGCATATTTTTTTCGCGCTATAATAACGCCAATAAACGTCAGCAAATAAAAAACCCATATTGAAAACATGGATATCTCGGATAGACGATCTGCATCAAGCAAGATTGAATATAAAAAGGCAAACACCACTAATACCGAGATCGCATTAACTGGTGAACGACTCGCTTCATCAAGTGTACTAAGATAACGAGCGCCAATAATCGTACCTCGTTCAGCCATACTAAAAATAGTGCGAGATAATGTCATAATATACCCATTAATCCCACCCAAAATTGATACCATTATGCCTACTGCCACTAAATTCCCACCTAAATGACCAAACATTCGTTGTGAGGCAACAGCCGAAGCATCATGGCCAAGGGTGACCATTTCTTGAACTGGAAAAATTTTAAACAGTGCTATATTTATACAAGCATAAACAATAACTAAAAATATGATGCCTAAAATAATTGCTTTAGGTAAAACTTTTGCCGGATTATGAATTTCACCAGCAACCGAAGCAACTTGTGCCCATCCATCATAAGCAAACAAGGTCGCCAAAATCGCTACAGCGAAAGGTGCAAAAGTTTCAATACCCTGTCCACTAGCCCCAAATAAGGCAACTTGACCATTGCCCTTCCATAATCCAAATACAGCTAAGAGTAATATTGGGATTAATTTACAAACTGTAGCTAGCGTTTGTAAATACCCAGCCTGTTTAACACCAATTGCATTAATAAATGCAATAAAGCCTAATACGCCAGCGCTCACCGCCATACGATAACTATCATCTATATTGAATAACAAACAAAAAACTGAACTAAAATAACCAACTAACGCACCAACTAAAGAAGGCGCAAATAACACAGTTATCATCCAGCCATAAAGATGAGCAATTTTAGGGCCATAGATTTTTTCTAAATAAACGAGCATGCCACCTGTTTTTGGAAACATAACCCCCAATTCACACAGCGTTAATCCCCCACAAATAGAAAAAATACCACCAATTATCCAAGCTAGCAGCGCATAATTATAATCACCAGCTACGGCTAATACGGCTGGTGGTTTCATAAAAGCGCCCGCCCCTAATACCATTCCTACAACTAACGACAATGCAGAAACTAAACCAAGATCTTTTCTTAATTTACTTTCTAGATTATGTTCTGACATAACTGTTCCCTTGAATATAAAAATACATCTACAAAATGGGCTTATATTAGGGATTTATTTATAAAACACAAGAAAGATTAATTTTAAAAAATTGGAAAGGCATAAAAATCAAGGTCATAAAAAAGTTAGCTAAACACTAACTTTTTTATTAATTGGTAAAATGAATATTAGTTTTTCTTTTTCATTTTCATATCAACCACCATACGACCGCGAATTTTACCTGCTTTCATTTCTTCGATCATCTCATTGATATCTTCGAGCGGCCTTTTCTCAACAATAGGCACCACTTTACCTTCAGCACTAAAACGAAATGCTTCCGCCAGATCTTCGCGCGTACCAACAAGCGAACCTAATACTTGTATACCATCTAATACTGTTTTGGGAATGCTTAAGTCCATGGTTTCGGAAGGTAAACCTAACGCAACAACTCGTCCTAATGGACGCACAGAATTAATTGCTTGATTAAAGCCTGTTTTAGTTACTGAAGTCACCACCGCACCATGAACCCCGCCATCAGTATGTTCTTTAATATAAGCGCCCACATCGTCAACCTTTTTCGGATTAACCACTAAATCAGCTCCTAATGTTTTACATAACGCTAACTGACTGTCACTATTGCTAATTGCGACAACTTTGTTATTAAAAACTTTTTTTCCATACTCAATAGCAAGTGTGCCTAACCCACCAATGCCAAACACGGCTAACCATTGACCGGGCTTTGTGTCTGCAACTTTAATACCTTTATAAGTGGTAACGCCGGCACAGGTGACACTGGTGGCTTGAGCAGGATCAAGCCCATCGGGGACTTTAACGGCATAATCAGCTTTAACAATGCATTGTTCTGCCATTCCACCATCGACACTATAACCCGAGTTAAGCGCATGGCGACAAAATGTTTCATTACCCGAAATACAGTATTCACATGTACCACAACCGGCATGAAACCATGCAATACTGACGCGATCGCCTATCTTTAAACTTTTTACATCAGGTGCAATTTTAGTCACAATCCCCACACCCTCATGCCCAATAACCCGCCCCGGTTTTTTACCAAAATCACCCGATGCAACATGAATATCGGTATGACAAAGTCCACAATATTCAACATCGACTAAAGCTTCACCTGCTTCTAAAGGGCGAAGAGAAATATCTTTGATGTCAACTTGCCCATCACACTCTTGTCTAATAACAGCAGCTTTCATTATATTCTCCTTGAAAAGTTTTAAGTTTAAAATGTAATGATTTTCATTTTAAACTAAATTTTTTCTAAAAATTTGATTAATTTCACAAATTTGCAAAAGAATAGGATTATTAAATAATCTTTATAAAAAAATGCCATCAAGCCAAATTAGATTAAAAAATGATAAAATAAAGCCGTTAACGTGAGTAGATGAATAAATGGATAAGTTGATAAAAAAGAGGAACAAAACTGTGTTTATTGTTCCTCTAATTTTAAATTGAGAAAAGTGAATATTAAGCAATATCTTTAGCGATATATTTTTGGCTATTATTTTTCATGGATAAATACAAACCAATTAACGCACCTAAGCCAAACAGCCCTACCACATAAATCGCAGGCGCCATTTTGCTAACAAAATCGCTAAAGAACGATATAAATAAAGGTGTTAATCCTCCGGCAATTGCATAGGCCATATTAAACGAAAATGAAACACCACTATAACGAATTTCAGCAGGAAACACTTTAACCATAAAATAAGCAAACGAGCCAACAATACCAACACCAAAACCAGCTAAAGGATAAGTGATTAATAAAAGATGCGGGTTATCTAATGAAAAATAGAAAATTGAAATTATAGTGACAGCAATAAGACAGCCAATAAATAACACTTTACCCATAGCAAATCTGTCCATCATCATGCCATAAAAAGTGCAACTCATGATTAGTCCAATAATAGCGAGTATATTACCTTGCAATGCATCAATAGCGGAAAATCCAAACTGCTTTTGCAATAAAATTGGGGTCATTAACATAATAACCATAATACCTGCCGATAATACCCAAGTAAGTAGCATAGATAAAATAGTTTGAGGTAAATACTGAGTTAATACTGTTATAACTGGAATTTTTTTTGCTAATTCTTGTTGTTTTCGTTTTTGTATTTCTAGAAAAATTGGCGTTTCTTTTAACCAACGACGTAAATACATGGCGATTAAACCAAATATCCCGCCAATAATAAATGGAATCCGCCAACCCCAATCACTCATTTGTTCGGGTGAAATGCTTTTATTCATTACAGTTGAAACCAGTGAACCAAGTAAAATGCCCAAACTTAAACCACTAGTTAATATTCCACAAGCTAAGCCAATTTTATTATTGGGAACATGCTCGGCAACAAACGTCCAAGCACCAGGCACCTCCCCGCCCACAGCAAGACCTTGGCACAGTCGCATAATTAATAACAAAATAGGCGCTAAAATGCCAATATTAGTATAAGTCGGTAAACAACCAATGAATAGTGTAGGTAATGCCATTAAAAGAATGCTTAACGTAAACATCCGTTTGCGACCAAATAAATCGCCAAAATGTGCCATAACAATGCCACCAAATGGACGAATTAAATAGCCTGCCGCAAAAATCCCAAATGTTTGCACTTGACTTAACCATGCTGGCATATCATCCGGAAAAAAAAGATGGCTAATAATAATGGAAAAAAAGACAAATATAATAAAATCATAAAACTCTAATGCACCACCTAGTGCTGATAAAGCCAAAGTTTTATAGTCTTGATTGTTTAAGGTTCGAGTTGGCGTCGCGTTTTGTGCGTATGACATGATTATCCTTGTAAAGTATATTTTACACATAGTCTATTATTGTGTACTAATATACCTCAACACAATTTTTTTGGAAGAAAAATATCAAATAATACGCCAATTTACATTGTATAACGCTTAAAACTAACTTGTGCATATTGCTCTTTTATTGTCCTGATAAAATGATGATAATAAACTGCAATTTATTAAATTATGTATATAATCTAAACTAGCACTAAATGATTAATAAATCGTCGCGAAAAGAAACTACAATCATAAAATCTTTTTAAATGGAGAGTTATAAAATGGGTATAAAACGTATTTCTCGTGGAAAATTCACTCGCATGCAACAGTTATCAAACCAAGATGGCGTTATTGCGGCACTAGCAATCGACCAACGTGGTTCAATGGTAAAAATGATGGAAGCGGCTGTTGGTAAAGATCGTTATAATGTTGAAATGGTCTATGAATTTAAAGAACTTGTTTCACAAGAATTAACAAAATATGTGAGTGCAATTTTGTTAGATGAAGAATATGGCTTTAAAGGTATGGCTAAAAAAAATAAGGATGCGGGATTAATCATTTCTTATGAGAAAACCGGTTATGATGCAAACACGCCTGGCCGTTTACCTGATGTTTTACCTGAAGACTCTCTACAACGATTATTGAAAAAAGGGGCTGATGCAGCAAAAGTATTAGTTTATTATAATCCCGATGATCCTAAAGATATTTTAGAGAAAAAACATGCGTTTCTAGAACGTGTTGGTACAGAAGCCAGAGCTGCCGATATTCCATTATTTGTCGAACCAATTGTCTATGATAATGTCGTGACCGATGATAAAAGCCCTGAGTTTGCCAAAATAAAACCACAAAAAGTGATTAACACCATTAAAGAATTCACTAAAAACCAATATTACATTGATGTACTTAAAGTTGAAGTACCCGTGTTGTTTAAAAATGTAGAAGGATTTAATGATAACAACGTAGTTGTCTATACTCAAAAACAAGCTGCCGATTATTTTAAACAAGCTAGTGATGCGGCAACTCGTCCATTTATCTATTTAAGTGCGGGCGTACCAACAAAAACGTTCCATCAAGAATTAATTTTTGCTGGTGAGAATGGCGCTAAATATAGTGGTATTTTAGGTGGTCGTGCAACATGGTTTGAAGGCGTTGCGGCTTATGCTAAAGACGGTAAAGAGGGTTTAAAACGCTGGTTAGACCAAACTGGTCGTGAAAATGTTGAGCACCTTAACAAAATTTTAAAACAATACGCTACACCTTGGTATGATATCTATGGTGGTAAAGACAGTATTGAAGTAATTGATCTAAAATTAGGTGACTAATTTAAATCAATAAATTAACACTCATCACCTAAACGTGATGAGTGAATTAATGAAAGAACAAAGTTGATAGATATATTCTTCAACCTCTCGTTAAATATCTTCCCTGTTACCAAACTCAGTCAAAATGCCTCATGCTATCGTACTCACTTAGTGATTGATTAAATTGCGCGATCAAAAAATAGATCAACCTGACTCAATTTAGCCATTGCCGTTACATAAGCCAACGTTTTTGGTGGAAAAGATAGATCTTTTACACAGGTTAAATTACGTAATACTGGAAATAGACAAATATCATCTAAAGACAATTGACCATTACACGCTTGTGGTGAAACAATCAAAGGATCTAGTTGTTCAAGCAACTGAGAAACAGCTAAAACCAGTGAACTTGTTTGCGCTAAACATTCATCAAATGATCCCATCTTTTTAGCTTTACTTGCGACAAAACTCTCAATGGCACTTTGTGTAGCAAACTCAGCTAAACCCAGTTTAATATAACGCGGACACTCTAATTTATAATCATACTGCTGTATGTTTTTTATTATCTCGGCAATTTTCGCTGATTTAGGGCCAATCAATATAGGGCTATCGCCATAATTATTATCAACATAATCAACAATATCTAAACTTTCAGGCATATAACTACCATCATCTTTTTGTAAAATTGGCACCATTTTTTCACCAATCATACTTTCAGGTGATTTGTTATCATCACTCAAAAATACTTCTAATTTAACTGGTATGTGTTTTAAACCAAAAATCATTCTTGCTCTGGCGCAAAAAGGACAATGTTCATAAATATACAGCTTCATGTTTTTCTCCTCAAACAATCAACTACCCATAAAAATAAGGCTGAACCTAAAAACAATAAAAAAACCATACCGACAGCAAACAACGCTTTCGGATAGCCTATTTTCACAACATTAATAAAAGGATAAGGATATAAATTAGTATAGTATCCTCTGACAAAAATATATATGCCATAAGCTAACATACAGACTAATGAACCCATTATCACTCGAAAATTAATGCGTCGAAACGGTCCCCAAATTAACCAACTCAAAACACCGAGTAACGGTATAACAACATGTAAACTTTCATTGGTGAATTTTAATAAATCATTTGGCGGTTTATGAATAGCGCGTAACATTAAGTTATAAACGATAGAAGTGATTATCACGCCTACTAGCCCATTTAACCGAATAATTTTAAAGCTAAAACGATGGCAACTAGGATTAAAAAATAGCCATAAACAACTCACCGCCAACATCAAATTCGATAACACAGTAAAAAAACTATAATAAAAAATGATTCGACCAACTGGCGTCGCTGGTTGCCAAGGTTGAAGTTGAGCATGCCAATAAAGATAAGTTTCTATACCAATAACAAAAAAAGCATATAGCCCAATAAAAAGAGGTACAGCGCGTTTTAACATACACATCATCACAAAATAAAATATTAATGCAAATATATATCAGATATTATTAAAAATACAAAAGAGAATCATGTGTTAATTGACTTGCTATAATTAAGTTTGCATAAATCGACCTAAAAACCATTACCCAATAAATATAACAAGGTCCTTTCATTTACATGCCATTACTTGGTCTAAACTGCAACGATCAGCGAGTTGGTATATAATGACGTAAATAAATTGAATATAGAGATGACCATGAATGTCAAATAAAAGTATTGCGACACAAAGTAAAGTGTTAATTGAACAGTTTTTAGATTCATTATGGCTAGAGCGTAATCTAGCAGAAAACACGATAGAATCTTACAAACTCGATTTGTTTGCACTTAGCCACTCATTACAGCAACAAAATGTCACAATGCTAAGCGCGCAGACCATTAATTTACAAAATTTTTTAATGCAGCGCGTGCAAGATGGTTATAAAGCCAGTAGCTCGGCACGTTTATTAAGTGCAACTAAACGTTTTTTTCAATATTTGTATCAAGAAAATTATCGCACCGATGATCCCTCTGCCGTTTTGTCATCGCCCAAATTACCCAAAAAATTACCTAAAGATTTAACCGAATCACAAGTCGATGCGTTGCTTGAATCGCCCAGTACTGATGACCCTATCGAACTACGCGACAAAGCTATGCTAGAAGTGCTTTATGCAACTGGATTACGGGTTAGTGAATTAGTCAATTTAGAAATCAGTGATGTCAGTTTGCGGCAAGGGGTGATAAGGGTAATTGGTAAAGGTAATAAAGAGCGCTTAGTGCCACTGGGGGAAGAAGCCATTTATTGGTTAGAATACTATTTCAAATATGCCCGTAATGATCTTTTAAAATCTGGGCCGATTGACGTGCTGTTCCCTAGCCGATTAGGTAAAAAAATGACTCGACAGACATTCTGGCATCGAATCAAATATTATGCCATACTAACCGGCATTAATATTGAAGCACTCTCACCCCACGTACTGCGACATGCGTTTGCAACACATTTGCTTAACCATGGTGCAGATTTGCGGGTAGTGCAAATGTTGCTGGGTCATAGTAGCTTATCGACAACGCAAATCTATACCCATGTGGCAACAGAAAGATTAAAACAGTTACACAGTAAGCATCATCCTCGAGCATAATGCTTAAAAAATAAGGATAATTGAATGAAAAAATTAGTTTTAGGTTTAGCATTAATTTCAACATCAGTACTGGCAAGTAATGCTGATATTGCCAAAACACTCGGCAAATTAGGTTATACTGAAAAAGACTTAAAAATTGCCGACAGCCCTGTAAAAGGACTAAAAAGTGTTAATACACCTGATGGTATTTTTTATGTTTCTGATGATGGTAAATATTTAACGCAAGGTCCTTTCTATAACTTAGAAGGTAACGAACCGGTTAACATCGCTAATAGTAACAATGTTAAATTAATCAAATCTATTGAGAAAGATGCAATTGTTTATAAAGCACCAAACGAAAAATATGTTATTTCGGTGTTTACTGACTATACTTGTCATTATTGTAAATTACTGCATGAAAATATTGATAAATATTTAGATGCAGGCATTTCAATCCACTATTTTGCGTTCCCACGTGCAGGAGCGGATAGTGAAGTAGGCAAAAACATGCAATCAATCTGGAGTGTTGCCGATCGTAAAGCTGCTTTTGATAATGCCTATAAAGGTAATACGATTTCACCCGCTAGCAGTATGGTACCTTATGTCACTCAACAATTTAATGTTGGTAAGCAACTCGGTATTAGTGGGACCCCAGCTATTGTTTTAGCTGATGGTCAACTGGTGTCAGGTTATGTCCCGGCTGATAAATTGCTTGATATTTTGAATAAAAAATCTGTTAAATAATTAGTCGTTTATCACAACAATTAATATTCGAACTAACCACTATAACAACTTGTGTTAGCGCTTTAGCGCTAACATTTTAAATATGAATAAAAATAGAATAATACATCGACAATTACCACAAACGCTTCCTGAATTCTCGCAAGATATTCCGCCATTATTGCAACGAGTCTATGCCATGCGAGATATCAAATCAATGCAAGAGCTAGACTATTCTACGCGTAATTTGTGCAATTATGATAAGTTAGATGGAACAACCACTGCTGTTGAAATTCTTTATTCTGCAATAAAAAATAATCAACGTATCATCGTTGTTGGCGATTTTGATACCGATGGAGCCACAAGTACCGCATTAACGGTTACTGCACTAAGAAAGATGGGCTGCCAATTTGTCGATTATATCATCCCAGATCGTTTTGAAGATGGCTACGGCTTAAGTGTAGGTGTTGTTGAAAAAGCAATGTCAAGACACGCAGATCTCATTATCACTGTTGATAACGGTATTGCCGCATTAGAAGCCGTAAAATTTGCCAAGCAAGCTAACTTAACAGTGATTATTACCGATCACCATTTATGCCCTGAACAGTTACCTATTGCAGATGCAATAATTAATCCCAATTTACCTAATTGCACTTTTCCATCTAAACATCTTGCTGGCGTCGGTGTTGCATTCTATTTTATGCTGGCATTAAGAGCTAAATTACGCAAAGAAAATTGGTTCCTTAAGAATAATCTAACCGAGTACAATATCGCCAATCTATTAGATTTAGTCGCTTTAGGTACCATTGCTGACGTTGTCAAACTTGACCATAATAATCGAATATTAGTGCACCAAGGCATGAATAGAATACGATCTGGCTATTGTTGTAATGGTATTAAAGCGCTGTTACATATCGCGAAAAAAGAAGCAATTTCCTTCACAGCGATTGATTTAGCCTACTATGTTGCACCAAGACTCAATGCAGCAGGCAGAATGGATAATATGGCACTAGGTGTTGAACTACTACTCTGTGATGATTTTGACTTAGCAGTTCAGCAAGCAACAGATCTTGATATACTCAATACTGATCGCAAGCTAATTGAACAAACAATGCAGAAAGAAGCATTAGCATATATTCAACAGCTTGAAAAACAAGATACATCCATCCCAAATGCTATTGTCGTTTACCACCCACAGTGGCATCAAGGTATTATCGGTATTTTATCGGCACGATTAAAAGATAAATATTATCGCCCGGTTATCTCCTTTGCTTCAACCCAAGATGGGCATTTAAAAGGTTCAGGCAGATCAATTCCAGGTGTTCACTTACGTGATGTACTTGATGAACTGGATCAAAAACACCCGAACTTAATCGTGAGTTTTGGTGGTCATGCAATGGCGGTTGGTTTAACGATTCGTGAACAAGACATCGAGCTATTTAGAGACAGTTTTGAAACGCTATTAAATGACAAATTAAGTGATGAGGTATTACAACCAACAATAGAAACTGATGGTGAGATCGATGGACAAGATTTTAATTATGCAATAGCTTTGCAATTGAAAGAGGGAGGACCTTGGGGTGAGGGGTTTGATGAACCTATTTTTGATGGGGAATTTATTATCCATCAGCAACGCCTATTTGCAGAAAAACACCTTAGATTAGTGTTAGAACCCCAAAATGGTGGTAGTCTGATAGAAGGCATATTATTTAATGCTAATTTGCAACAATGGCCGGATCAATCAATAAAAAAAGTCAAAATTGTTTACCATTTAGTTGTAGATGATTTTCGAGGTAATCAGGCGGCAAAGTTAATGATTCGATATATATGGCCTATCGCATAACGATTTAAAATCGTCTATAATAAACTTTACCTATCGGTGTTGAATCTCATTACCATTCAAAACGACTATAGTGATAAACAATTATTATCATCGATATATTTTATAAAAGTTAAGGATTAAAAATGCGTATTCATATTCTAGGGATTTGTGGCACATTTATGGCAGGAATTGCTTTGATAGCCCGATCACTAGGCCATAAAGTTACTGGTTCAGACAAAAATGTTTACCCACCCATGAGTACTCTCTTACAAAAAGAAAATATAGAGATTATTGAAGGGTACGACCCAGTACAACTCACACCTACACCAGATTTAGTTATTATTGGTAACGCTTTATCAAGGGGTAATCCTTGTATTGAATATATTCTTGATAACAATATCCCTTATATTTCTGCACCACAGTGGCTGCACGATAACGTTTTATGCAACCGTTGGGTCATAGCCGTTGCCGGTACTCATGGTAAAACAACAACAGCAGGTATGGTTAACTGGATTTTAGAAAAGCAAGGTTATAATCAAGGCTTTGTTATTGGTGGTGTACCGGGTAATTTTGATGTATCAGCAAGACTGGGGGAAGGCAACTTTTTTGTTATTGAAGCCGATGAATATGATTGTTCTTTTTTTGATAAACGTTCTAAATTCATGCATTATTGTCCTAAAACCTTGATAATGAATAATTTAGAATTTGATCATGCCGATATCTTTGATGATCTTAGTGCAATTCAAAGACAATTTCATCATTTAGTGCGCTTAGTACCCAGTAAAGGGCTTATCATTTCACCACAAGACGATGTCAACTTAAAACAAGTACTCGCTAAAGGCTGTTGGAGTGAACAAACATTTACTGAATCTGAAAATGGCTGGCTTGCACAACGCATTAATAATGATGCAAGTCATTTTGCGGTTTATTTTAATAATCAAAAAGTCGGTGAAGTGCAATATTCACTTGTTGGCGAACATAATATGCATAATGCATTAATGGCGATTGCAGCTGCGCATAATGTCGGAATTGCGCCTGCTGATGCATGCGAGGCATTAAGCACTTTTGTTAACGCTAAAAGACGCTTAGAGCTGTATGGAGAAGTCAATAATATCGAAATATATGATGATTTTGCCCATCATCCAACAGCAATATTGGCTACATTAGAAGCATTACGTAGCAAAATTGGGGCTAATCGTCGAATATTAGCCGTACTTGAGCCGCGATCAAATACCATGAAATTGGGTGTATCAAAAGATGAATTAGCACCTTCACTAGGACGAGCTGACGAAATTTTCATCTTTCAACCTGAACATTTACCTTGGTTAGTTGCAGATGTGGTTGATGCCTGCATCCAGCCTGCACATTGGTCTGGGGATATCGATCTATTAGTTGAGATGATCAGCAAATCAGCTAAACCGACTGATGCAATTTTGATTATGAGCAATGGTGGTTTTAGTGGCATCCATAAAAAAATTCTAGAAAGTTTAGAAAGGCAGCAACTCAAAGATCAGCAAGAAGAACAATTATTGATCTAAAACAGAAATTAGATTAACTCACCATAATAATTTAGCCACATAATGTGGCTATTTTTTAAAGGCAAGACGGAGGCAGTATGCAATACTTGGTCACCTCATCTGAAATGAAACAATTCGATACTTATACAACTTCGGATGTGGGCTTACCCCCATTGGTACTTATGGAACGCGCTGCCCTTGCTGTTATCAAACAACTTAAATCTGGTGAATTTGATTTAAACAAAGTTGCGCTCCTATGTGGTTATGGTAATAATGGCGGAGACGGTATTGCCGTTGCTCGGCTACTCAAATTACAACAAATTGATGTTGTTATCTATTTAGTCGGTAATGCTGATAATGCTTCGACCGAAACATTACAACAAATCAAAATAGCTCAGCACTATCAAATCCCTATCATGATATCGTTACCTGATTCACTTTCATCTTATACAACAGTTGTGGATGCCATTTTTGGTATTGGTCTTAATCGAGATGTTAGTGGTGATTTTTTGCGAGCGATTGAGCTTATTAATCAAAGCCATGGCGATATACTCGCTATTGATATCCCTTCCGGCGTGTGTGCTAACACCGGTAAAATATTAGGTGCTGCGGTAAACGCGAAACAGACAGTAACGTTTGCCTATGCGAAGCTCGGATTATCTTTTTATCCTGGCATTGAACTAGCCGGCAAAATAACCATTGCCGATATTGGCATTTATGCTGACAAACCAGCAGCGCATTATACCTTTGAGCAAGATGATCTGGATAACTTGTTACCTGTGCGAGCAAATGATTCCCATAAAGGCTCTTATGGTAGAGTATTGACCATAGCCGGTTCGCAAAACATGTCCGGTGCCGCTTACTTTTCGGCTAAAGCCGCCTATCGAGCTGGTGCTGGGTTAGTACGTATTTACACACCAAGTTGTAATAGCGGTATTTTATTATCTCAACTCCCCGAAGCATTATTATCGCCTTTTACGCCGAATCAAGTTAATTTTACTGAACTTGAAACAGGGATAAATTGGGCATCAGTAATTGTTATCGGTCCCGGTATGGGGATATCTGATGATACTTATAAGATTTTATCTTATGTTGTTCACCATGCAACCGTACCAATAATTATTGATGCTGACGGGCTTAATGTTTTATCGCAAGATTTGTCATTACTTGAACAGGCAAAATCAACCCTTATTCTTACGCCACATTTAGGTGAAATGGCGAACTTAACAAAGCTACCTATCGATAAGATTAAAAATAATTTAGTTGCAACAGCAAAAGCATTTTCGCAACAACACAATGTCATTTGTGTGCTTAAAGATGCTAAGACCGTCGTTGCCCACCCTAACAAACCAACCTATATTAATCAATCAGGCAATAATGGTATGGCAACTGCTGGATCAGGTGATGTGTTAACTGGTATTATAGCTGGACTCATTGCCGGTCACTTACCCGCAGCTCAAGCAGCCCCAGTAAGTGTTTACTTGCATGGTTTGGCTGGTAATAAGGCAGCTGAAAAATTAAATAAATACAGTTTATTAGCTTCTGATATCATCGAAGGTTTAACACATATACTACCCAATTAACCCCGATACAATAGGCTCAAAACTCAATGCATTATGTTTATATTGAGGATCACGCATGAATCAAACAACTGAAATTGTTGCAATGTTATGTCGCAGAATTAAATTGGCAAGAATTGAAAAAAATTTATCTCAACAAGAACTTGCTCAAAAATCTGAACTTGGCATAGCAACAATTAAACGTATAGAAAATGGTGAATCCATTACTTTACATACACTAATAAACGTTCTACGAGGATTAGACGAACTTGATCAACTCAATAATTTACTCGCCTACAATGAACTAATGCATAGCACATCAACCAATCAAGCCAAACGAAAAAGAAAGTTACGTTCAATAAAAAGTGAAAAAGTCGATATGCTGGTTAATAATGACTTTTTACGTTCCAAGGCGAATACCATGCGCTGGAAATATTAACTTTGATCGCTTCAATTCGCCAAATTACTAGTCGGCAAATTGAAGGATTAATCTATCGCAGTTAACGGCGAATTAATTACAGTAAACGGTAATTGCCAGCCCGCCTCGTGATGTTTCACGATATTTAGCATTCATGTCTTTACCGGTTTCATACATTGTTTCAATCACCTTATCAAGCGACACTTTGGCAACTGTTGTGCGCCTTAACGCCATTCGAGTCGCATTAATTGCTTTAACAGAGGCAATTGCATTACGCTCAATACACGGCACTTGTACCTGCCCAGCAACCGGATCGCAAGTCAAACCTAAATTATGTTCCATGGCAATCTCAGCGGCCATACAAACTTGCTGTGGATTTCCACCTAAAAGCTCGGCAAGACCAGCAGCAGCCATTGAACAAGCAACACCCACTTCACCTTGGCAACCGACTTCTGCTCCCGATATTGAGGCATTTTTTTGGTAAAGTTGCCCTATTGCTCCGCAAGTTAAAAAGAAACGCATTGAGATTTCAGGCGTAACAGGATTAATAAACTTATCATAATAGGCAAGAACAGCAGGAATAATCCCACATGCACCATTAGTTGGCGCTGTTACCACCCGTCCACCAGCAGCATTCTCTTCACTCACCGCTAAGGCAAACATATTGACCCAATCAATAATCACCATAGGATCGCTAATAATATTATCTTTAGTGGTCGATAATTGACGGTATAGCGAAAACGCACGACGTGGCACTTTAAGTGGACCTGGTAATAGCCCCTCGGTATTCATTCCCCGTTTTATACAATCTAAAATGGTTTGCCCGACATGATGAAAATAGTTTTCAATCTCTTCATAAGAGTGCAGTTCCAGCTCGTTTTTCATCATAATACTGGAAATGGATAACGAATTATCTTCACACGATTTTAATAGCTGCGCAGCAGTCGAGAATGGGTAAGGCAATAAAACTGGATTTTGATCTTGTTGACCAAATTGTGCTTCTTCAACAATTTTGCCACCACCAACAGAGTAATAAGTTTTTTGCAACAGCAAATCATCACCATGATAAGCGCTGAGTGTCATACCATTTTCATGCAATGGTAAAAACTTAGAGTGAAAAATCATACACTCAGCTAGCGGAAAATCAATTTCATAACGATTGTTATAAATCGGTAATCGATTAGTCTGGCTAATTTTTTCAATAAATATCGGGATGTTATCAATATTTACGGTATCGGGTTTTTCACCTGCCAGTCCCATAATAATGGCAATATCGGTTTGATGTCCCTTACCTGTTAATGATAATGAACCATAAACGTCCGCTACAATTCTTGTCACAGACGGCATCAACCCTTTACTTATCAGCTCATCGACAAATGCTTTTCCGGCTCGCATTGGTCCGACTGTATGTGAACTTGACGGCCCAATACCGATTTTAAATATTTCAAATACCGAACTCATATTTTTCCCTTTTCAAAACTCAATGTAACTAAACCACATTGATAGATACTTTATAGATTACTCAATCAAATTAGATAATAAATATCTGTGTTAAACGTTTAACAACCAGCAATTAGGGCAACGCGCCTAATCCTTAAAATGAAAATCAAGATTGATTAAAAACACAACTGATATCAACTCGAAAAATATTGATCCGCCTATTAACCTAAGCGGATTTTTTCTTTAGATGGTCATCATAACGGATAAATTCAAGCTTAAAGCAAATTATAAATAGCTGCTGAAATAGCAATCAATCCCATAATGACAATAAACACATTGCTTAATTTGCCACGATACTTAGCTAATGCCGGTAATTTGTGAATTGCATACATTGGCATTAAAAACAGAAGTATTGCTAAAATTGGTCCACCCAATGATTCAATTAAACCTAAAATACTTGGATTGAGTGTTGCTATTCCCCAAGCAGTGATAAACATAAAACCAATGGCAATTTTATCTAATTTTGCTGGTGAAATTGTTTTATCACAGCTACGTAGTAATTTATTCACCACCCCATTAAAGCCCTCTTTACCCCCTAAATAGTGCCCTAAAAATGATTTAGCCATTGCAATAAACGCAATTGGAGGACCAATATACTCAATCACAGGTGAATTAAATCGGTTTGCCAAATAAGATAATGTCGAAATATTTTGTGCTTTTGCATCCAATAACTCAGCAGGGGTCAAACATAGTGCACAACTAAACACAAAAAACATGACAGTAACGACCATCATTATATTACTTGCTGCAATAATTCTAGAGCATTTTTGTTCAGCATAAACATCGCCATACTCTTTGCGTTTAGCAACAGCTAAAGAAGAGATAATTGGAGAGTGATTAAATGCAAACACCATAACCGGAATAACCAACCACAGCGTCATTAAAATACTTTGACTTCCTTCACTGCCAGCACTGGTGAGTGAAACGTTGGAAAAAATCTCACCATTCCATTCCGGAATTAGAAATAACGCTAAAATCATCAGTACAGCAATAAACGGAAACACCAAAATCGACATCACTTTGACAATCAGCTCTTCACCAAAGTGAACAATCGACATTAAAAAAGCGACCAATATAAAGGATAATAACGCCCTAGGTATCGATGCCATGCCTAATTGATGTACCATAAAGCTATCAACGGTATTGGTGATCCCAACACTATAAACCAATAAAATGGGGTAGATAGCAAAAAAATAGAGCACCGTGATAAAGTTTCCGGCAGTTCGTCCAAATGCCTCTTCAACAACAACGGTGATATCGCCTTCAGGTTTTTTACCCGATAAAACAAATCGACATAATGCTTGATGGGCAAAAAATGTCATCGGAAAGGCAAGCACTAACATTACTAATAATGGAATTAACCCCCCAACACCTGCATTTATCGGTAAAAACAGTACGCCTGCACCGATTGCTGTTCCATACAGACTCAGCATCCATAACGTATCACTTTTACGCCACTTGGGTAATTTTGCCTCACTTTTTACCTCACTAGCTTGTTTATTGGCTATGGCACTATCCATATTACTATTCTCCTATACCTAAAAATTTGTGCGTATGATATCAATTTAAAAACGTTACTAAAGTGATCTACATCACACAAATTAATAAAAAATCAAATATAATCAATAAGATAAAGATATCTCTTTTGATACCTAGCCAACCGCAAAATCGATAAAGTATCAATTTTGATACAAAATACACAAAAAGCATTATTGTCAGTGACTAAATTGGTCAGTTTGTTTACTTAAACTCTTTAGGCTAATTACGCCGATGCTAAAAAATAACAATAAAATTACTTTAGTGTTACGCGCTGTACTGCTAAACTAGCTAACATTTTTATTATATTTATAGATAAATTATTTTTCAGGATAAATGTATGCGAACCAGTAAATATCTTCTTTCCACATTAAAAGAGACACCCGCAGATGCAGAGGTGATTAGCCATCAATTAATGTTACGTGCCGGCATGATTCGTAAAGTTGCCGCTGGATTATATACTTGGTTACCCACTGGTTATCGTGTGCTAAAAAAAGTTGAAAACATTGTTCGCGAAGAGATGAATAAAGCCGGTGCGATCGAAGTATTAATGCCGGTTGTTCAACCTGCCGATATTTGGCAAGAGAGTGGGCGTTGGGAACAATATGGTCCTGAATTATTACGGATAAAAGACCGTGGTAATCGTGATTTTGTTTTAGGCCCAACTCATGAAGAAGTCATCACTGATTTGTTACGTAATGAAGTTAGCTCATACAAACAATTACCACTTAATCTTTACCAAATTCAAACCAAATTTCGTGATGAAGTACGGCCTCGCTTTGGTGTAATGCGTTCACGTGAATTTATTATGAAAGATGCCTACTCGTTTCATACCTCACAAGAATCATTACAAGAAACCTATGATGATATGTATAAAGCCTATAGTGCAGTATTTACCCGTGCGGGATTAAACTTTAGAGCGGTGCGTGCCGATACAGGCTCAATTGGCGGTAACTGGTCACATGAATTCCAAGTATTAGCCGATAGTGGCGAAGATGATATTGTCTTTTCTACTGAATCTGATTACGCCGCTAATATCGAGATGGCACAAGCATTAGCACCAACGCAAAGCCGCTTAGCACCAACTAAGGTGATGGAACGCATTGATACACCAAATGCAAAAACGATTGATGAATTAGTTGCACAATTCAATTTACCAATTGAAAAAACAGTTAAAACACTCATGGTTAAGGCGACAAAAGAGAGTGGGCACCAACTTGTTGCTTTATTAGTTCGTGGTGATCACACGTTGAACGAAATCAAAGCAGAAAAAATTGATATTGTGGCATCACCACTTGAATTTGCAACTGAAGAGGAAATTCGAGCAATTGTCAATGCTGGGCCAGGTTCATTAGGCCCTGTGAATCTTAATATGCCAATCATTATTGACCGCGATGTGGCTGTGATGAGTGACTTTAGTGCCGGTGCGAATATCGACCATAAACATTACGTTAATATCAATTGGGAGCGTGATGTTGCGTTACCAAGAGTTGAAGATATCCGTAATGTGGTGGAAGGCGATATTAGCCCTGATGGTAAAGGGACATTACAGATTAAACGTGGTATCGAAGTTGGGCATATTTTCCAACTTGGTACGAAGTATTCAGAGGCAATGAAAGCAACGGTCCAAGGCGAAGATGGACAAAACCACGTAATGATTATGGGCTGTTATGGTATTGGGGTTAGCCGAATTGTTGCAGCTGCAATCGAACAATGCCATGATGATCGAGGTATTGTATGGCCAGAAGCTATAGCCCCATTTAGTGTGGCCATCATCCCAATGAACATGCATAAATCAGAAAAAGTGCAAGCAACTGCTGAAAAACTGTATTCTGATTTACAAGCTTCTGGCATTGAAGTTTTATTTGACGATCGTAAAGAGCGACCAGGTGTGATGTTTGCCGATGCAGAGTTAATTGGTATTCCACATACTATTGTTATTGGTGAACGTAATCTAGAAAATGGTGAAGTGGAATATAAACATCGCTGTGGTGGTGATAAGCAAATGATAAAAATTAACGATATTGTAGAATTTATCAAAAATCGTCAAAGTAAAGCATAAAACCATTACTGATTTAATCTTAATAATGTTAAAGAAAGCACAACACTTAATCACTCTTAATGTTTGAGTTTAAAAAAATAGGGAGATATTATTGTTGTGTTTTCTAGCATTATCCATAATTGACTATCAATATAAAGTAAAACCTCATTCACAATACCCCAATAATTTTTATCAAATTGGAATAATATTTGTCGATCAAAACAGCCGACTATAAAATAGATACAATATCTGAATAAGCTAGGTTTTAAAACCATAATCAACTTGCGTGTATTGCATAGTGATCGGGATAGCTTGAATAATACCGATCTTACCGAAGTTTGGATTAAGATACGGACTAGTCAGATTACCGACGAAAAATCATTGTAATACTTAAATCCTTTAAACAATCACCAAACCAATATTAGTTCATTGTTGACATGGCAGTGAACTAACTAGCATGACCGGTGCTATATACCGTTTAGTTTTTCAATTGGGTAAAGCTAAAGTTGTTAATCAATTAATGTAGCCTGAATTCGATCATCACTATAATGTGTACCCGAATATTATTAAGTATATAAAACAGTTGATATTGAAAATATTCGCCAAGCAGCATTTCAATAATTTTTCAGTAAATTAGTTTAAAATAACTTTCCCTAAGTAAGTAATTACACGCGTAAGTTAATCTCTTTTTAATATTCGTATTGAATTAAAATTGACAGTGATATTGCGTTTTTTTTCAGCTAAAATAAGACAATTTAATTGTTAATTTAAGTGGTCTAAATAATGTTAAAAAAAGCAATCGCATTGGCACTCACTACCTCATTATTGTTGCAAAACTCACCGTTAGTTTTTGCTGATAACATTAACCTACCTGATATGGGAACCGCTGCTGCATCAACCTTAAGCATCGGTCAAGAGATGGAAATGGGGGATTATTATATGCGTTTGCTACGAGCCGATGCCCCTATCATCAATGATCCCGTACTCAATCAATATATTAATGATTTAGGTAAAAAACTCGTGTCAAAAGCGGAATCAGTCCAAACACCTTTTCATTTTTATATTATGCGCAGTGATGTCTTAAATGCGTTTGCCTTTTTTGGCGGTAATGTGGTGATTCATTCTAAACTGATTTTAGACACTGATAATGAAAGTCAATTAGCTTCAGTTATGGCGCACGAAATCGGCCATGTGACTCAACGTCACTTAGCCAGAGCAATGGAAAACCAAAACCGTAATAGTCCTTATGTTTGGGGTGCAGCATTAGGCTCATTACTACTTACGCTGGCGAATCCTGATGCTGGAATGGCCGCGATGACAAGTACGATGGCAGGTTCTGCACAAAACACAATTAGTTTTACACAAGCTAATGAACAAGAAGCCGATCGCGTGGGGCTTAGAACATTGGCTAAGGCAGGATTTGATCCTTATGCTTCATCCGAATTTTTACAAAAATTAGCTGATCAAACACGTTTTAGCAGTAAACCACCTGAGATTTTACTCACTCACCCACTACCAAATAGCCGTTTATCTGATATCCGTAGCCGTTCTATGCAATATAGTAAAAAAGAGCTACCTCCCTCTCTAAACTACTATTTAGCAAAAGCGCGTTTGGCTATTTTAATAACTAATAATCAAAATACCGGTAAATTATTAATTGAAGATTATAAAAAGCTGAATAATGAACAAAGTAAGATTGCTTTAGTCTATGCTAATGCTCTGTTTGATTATCGCAATAACAATTACCAAAAAGCCAAACAGCAACTTCAACCATTACTAGATAATGATCCAAATAATCTGTGGTACATCGATTTAATGACAGATATTGATCTGGACATGAATAATAATGCAGCAGCGATTAATCGGTTACAAACTGCTTTAAAAAAATCCCCAGATAGTTCAGCATTACAATTAAACTTGGCTAACGCATACGTTAAAAATCGTAACTACCAACAAGCGGTGAGCTTATTACACCGTTATACCTTTGATCATAGTGATGATACAAATGGTTGGGATCTACTAATTACAGCTTATGGTGGATTAAACTCAAGGGCAAAAGAAATGAGTGCAAGAGCTGAACTTGTTGCATTAGAGGGGCAATTTCAACAATCTATTCAATTACTGCAAAATGCCAAAAAACAAACTAATGGCGATCAAACAATGATATCGAAGATTGATGCCAGAATAAATCAGTTACAACAACTTCAAAAACGTTACGCCCCTTATAGTAAAAATAGATAAGTTTACTAATTAGGCTCAATATTTCTCGACTAACGTTATAAAAGGCATTAGTCGAGAAATAAAAATGGGGTAAATTGCTGGTTATTTATCAGCTAAATGATCAACATTATTATAATAGTTAACCGTAAATTTACCTTCAGATTGACCATCTTGTTGCTGATAATTTACTACACTGACACTGGTATTTAACATTCGTGGAAAATAGTCTTCATCCCGATGTAAACGCCAATCACCACCATTTAATACACAAAGTAATAAACGTAACACGGTGCCATGCGAAACAACTAAAATATTACCTTTATCTTCACTGGCATTTTGAGTAATGGTATGCAGTGCACGTTTCATTCGTACCAGTGTATCAAGATAATTTTCACCGTGATTAACAGAAGCATCAAAGTTAGCTGGATCGGTTAGATAAGTATTAAATTCAGGCACTTCTTTTTTCAAATAAGGGACAGATTTTCCTTCCCAAAGACCAAAATCCATCTCACATAAATCGGCTAATTCAAAGGTTGGAATTTTATTATCATTTTCGTGAACGATATAATCACGTGTTTCTTTAGCGCGTAGCTGTGGGCTTGAATAAGCTTGCATAAAAGGAATATGCTTTAAATATTGGCCTGTAATCTTCGCGCCCAAAATACCTTGTTCAGTTAACGGTGAATTTTGCGATCCTTGCATCTGATCTTTAATATTCCACTCGGTTTGGCCATGTCTAATTAAGTATAAATTAAGATCTTTCATTCGTCCTCACTACTTTTTTTCAATTTAAGATTCGGTTTGATGATGCTTTTCTGTTCTAAGATAACTTAAGCATGCTTGTAATTTATCATCCATTGTTGCGCTTAACTGCATATCTTGTAACGTTTTAGGATGAATAAAGGTCACATTGGCTGCATGCAAAAATAATCGATTAAGTTTAGTATTGGCTAATAACCTATCAAATTGGCTATCACCATAACGATCATCAAATGCAATAGGATGATTGGCATATTGAGTATGTACACGAATCTGATGTGTACGGCCTGTAACAGGACTGGCTTTAATCAACGTTGCAAACTTAAATCTCTCTTCAACTTTAAAACGTGTCTCTGAAGGTTTACCTTCTTTATCGACTTTAACCACTCGTTCGCCACTTTTCAAAACATTTTTAAGTAACGGTGCCTGTATAACTTTGCATTCAGAAGGCCAATCACCTTTTACTAATGCTAAATAGTTCTTTTTCATCTGTTTTAGACGCAGTTGTTCATGCAGTGCTTTTAATGCTGAACGTTTTTTAGCAATGAGTAACACACCTGAAGTTTCGCGATCGATTCGATGAACCAATTCCAGGAATTTTGCTTCAGGCCTTAATGCTCGAAGTCCTTCGATGACCCCAAAACTTAAACCACTACCGCCATGAACAGCAATACCCGAGGGTTTATTAATAGCCATTATCACATCATCTTCATAAATAATGGCTTTTTCTAAATCGGCAACTTTATTTAATTTAGTTGAGATTTCAGGTGAGGTTTTTTCTGCTACGCGAATAGGCGGTATACGAATTTCATCCCCAATATTGAGCTTATACTCGGGTTTAATGCGTTTTTTATTAACGCGTACTTCACCTTTCCTCAGTATGCGATAAATCATACTTTTGGGCACACCTTTCAAGTGTGTGATAAGAAAGTTATCAATTCGCTGCGTCGCATTTTCTTCAGTGATGATAACAAATGAGACCTGTAATTTTGTTTGTGGAACGTTTGAATCCATAAGAAATGATTAATCCGCCATCAATAAATAAAAGTCGTTTACATTATTCGAAAATAAACTACACTACCACTAATTAAAAATAAAGACAGATTATTTTCGATATAATTAAAGATAGCTAATTATAGCCGAATATGGAGGAATAAAACAGTATGTTATCGTTACTTAATCAATACTCTCGCGCAAGATTTGCTTGGTTTTTACTCTTCCTCTCAACCCTTATTTTCGAGTTAACTGCACTTTATTTTCAACACAGCTTAGGACTAGCGCCTTGCACACTGTGTATTTATCAACGTTGCGCCATTTTTGGCATCATGTTAGCCAGTATTATTGGCTTAATTGCACCGAGTAATTTTATTTTTAGAATAATGGGGATCGCCATTTGGTTAATTAGTGCATATAAAGGCTTTAACTTAGCAACATTTCACGCCCATTTACAATTCGAACCAAACTTTAGTGACACTTGCGCTATTAATGTTCAGTTTCCATCATGGCTACCTTTAAACGAGTGGATACCGGGCCTGTTTAATGCTTACGGCTCGTGTGCAGATAAAATTTGGTCTTTTTTAACCATTGAAATGTCACAATGGATGATCATTATTTTTGCTTGCTATTTTATAGTTGGATTATTCGTGTTTATTGCCCAATTTTTTGCAGTAAACAAAAATACCTTATGGAAAAATTAGGTGTGCTATAAAACTGGCACTTTTTGTTGAGTTTGTTAGAATGTGTGGCAATTTTATCTTATAAATTGTCATACATAAATGCTTTTGGAATATCATCCCCCTATTGACCCTTGGCTCTCTATCTTATACCAAGATGATCATATTGTTGTTGTCAATAAACAACCCGGTATTTTATCGGTGTCGGGCAACAAACCTCAATTTATCGATAGTATTATTCATCGTTTACAGCAAAAATTTAGCTACGTCGAGTCCGTTCATCGATTAGATATGGC
The DNA here is from genome assembly GCF_026536245.1 of Gilliamella sp. B2824. Classification (NCBI taxonomy): domain Bacteria; kingdom Pseudomonadati; phylum Pseudomonadota; class Gammaproteobacteria; order Orbales; family Orbaceae; genus Gilliamella; species Gilliamella sp. B2824. The sequence continues at coordinate 43,388 of NZ_JAFNON010000010.1, forward strand.
AACCAGTGGCATTATGGTTGCCGCTTTATCTAAACTCGCCGATCGAGAAATAAAAAAGCAATTTCGAGAACGAATCCCCAAAAAAAATTATATTGCCGTAGTTTATGGGCATATTAAAGAGGATAGCGGTCAAGTTGAATTACCGTTGATTTGTGATTGGCCAAACCGTCCACGACAAATGGTCGATTTAGAAAATGGCAAGCCGGCACTGACGTTATATCAAGTCATTTCAAGAAACCCTGATAACACTACTCGAGTTAGCTTATCGCCTTTTACGGGTCGATCACACCAATTACGCGTGCATATGCAAGCACTGGGACATCCTATTTTAGGCGATAAATTTTATGCACATCCTGAAGCCTTTTCTCGGTCTAAAAGATTGTTACTCCATGCGCAATCGTTAACAATTCTCCACCCCAAGACAGGTGAAAGTATGACCTTTAACTGCGATCCCGATTTTTAACGAAACTTATAAATCGAACAACGGTTAACGATAGTTATCAACATAATTTTATGGTAAGGAATTAAAGATGCAAAAAATTGTTTTAGCAACCAATAATCAAGGCAAAGTCAACGAATTGCAAACGCTTTTAGCCGATGCTGGCTTTAATATTGTGGCACAAAAAGAATTTAATGTTCCCGATGTCGATGAAACAGGTTTAACTTTTATCGAAAATGCCATTTTAAAAGCAAGGCATACCGCAAAATTAACAAGACTACCTGCTATTGCTGATGATTCAGGTTTAGTGGTTGATGCCCTTAATGGTGCGCCAGGCATTTATTCCGCGCGTTATGCGGGTTACCATGGTAACGATAAATTAAATAATCAAAAATTACTTTCACAACTACACAATGTCCCAACAGAAAAGCGCACTGCCTATTTTTATTGTGCCTTGGTTTTTATGCGCCATGATAACGATCCAACACCGATTATTTGTTTAGGCAAATGGCATGGATTAATCCTAAATCAAGAGCAAGGAGAAGGCGGCTTTGGCTATGATCCACTGTTTTATATACCAGAATTAGATTGCACAGCTGCCCAACTTAGCAAAGAACATAAAAGCCAGATTTCACACCGTGGTCAAGCGTTAAAACAGTTAATTACTAAAATAAAATCCGAATATTAATAGCAATATCATCGATATATGAAATTGCATCTTATTGAGTAAACGGTATATACTTAAGTTAATTAGCATATTGGAGTTAACATTGTGATTCTGATGATCGTTAGTGGCCGTTCAGGTTCTGGAAAATCGATTGCACTACGTGCACTAGAAGATATGGGTTTTTATTGTGTGGATAACATCCCTGTTGTGCTATTGCCACAATTAGCCGACTCATTAAAAAACAATAATACCCCCGTTGCTGTTAGCATCGATATTCGCAATTTACCGCCAAATTTTGATTTTAACCGCGACATTTTGCAACAACTGCCAAACTCTGTCACACCCGAGATTATCTTCTTTGACTGTAGCCGCAATACCCTAATTCGTCGTTATAGCGAAACCAGACGAATCCATCCCTTGACCAATCAAAAATACTCGCTTGAAGAAGCAATCGATCTTGAAGAAAAATATTTAGAATCATTAAAATCCAATGCAAGTTTAGTCATTAATACTGATAATCTTTCAGTACATCAACTATCAGACATTTTACGAACACGTATTTTAGGTAAAAAAGAACGTGAATTAACCATGATCTTTGAATCCTTTGGTTTTAAACATGGTTTGCCAGTCGATGCCGATTTTGTTTTTGATGTCCGTTTTTTACCTAATCCCCATTGGGATATTGCACTACGTCCCCTAACTGGATTAGATGAGCCAGTAAAAAAATATCTATTTCAGCATGATGAAGTGACTAATTTTATCTATCAAACCGCCAGTTATTTACAGCAATGGTTACCGATGTTAGAAAAAAACAATCGTAGTTATTTAACCATTGCTATTGGTTGTACCGGAGGCCAACATCGCTCCGTTTTTATTGCTGAACAGCTGGCTGAATTTTTCAAAGCACAAAATAAGCAAGTACAAATCCGGCACCGAACCTTAGAAAAAAAATAATTATTCGTTTTCGGTATGATAAAAATGCCAAACTTGATCGCAGCGCTGTTTATATCTGTCCATAATCTCTTTTAACGTTGCTTTTGGCTTTATTGGTTCAGGTTGTGGTGTAACAAGCTCACTGACTTTGATTAATGTTATATCTGAAGGCAATTGCGCTAATTTATTTTTTAACACATTGAGTGTCTGTGGATGAGGATGACCAATGGCAATGGCAACCCCTTTTTTACGAGCAACTTGAATAGCTAATTCAAATTGCTGGCTAATAGCATGTTCATTTTGCTGATCATCTAAAAATACATCACGCACAACTACAGGTATATTATAGGCGCTCGCTGCTGTTTTAACAGCTGTTTTGCCAATCGTTTTACTATCTAAAAAAAACATAGAGTGTGGGCTAAGTGCTTTCATAACATATTGCATACCATTAAGATTGGATGTCATTAAACTACCCATATGATTATTAACACCAATAGCATGAGGTACACGCTCAATAGCATTATTCACAATGCGATTAATCTCAGTTTCGCTCATAGTGGGGAACAATGTATCTTTTTCTAGTGGCTGCTTACCCATTGGTGCCATGGGTAAGTGTATAATCACATCATTCCCCTGTTCATGAGCCATATTAGCGATACGTTTTGCATTAGGTGAATGGGGTAAAACAGCAACTGTTATATCGGTTGATAATTTTATAATTTGCTCTTCATTATGTTGCCGATAACCAAAATCATCAATAACCAGAGCTAATTGTGCCGCAAAAACTAGACTTGGATTAAAAAATAACAGACTAATAAGTATGTGAATGATTAAACGATACATTATTTTAACCAACCTTTAGGATCTAACGCCTTACCATCTCGGCGAATCTCAAAATAGAGTCCTGAACTATTTTGCCCTCCACTTGAACCAACTAAAGCAATGGCCTGTCCAGTGGAGATTTTATCGCCTACATCGACTAAAACACGTTGGTTATAACCATATAAACTCATATCGCCTTTACCATGCTCAAGTGCAACCACAAAACCATAACCTTGCAACCAACTGGCCAGTATCACTCGACCATCAGCGATTGCCTTAACTTGGGTACCATCCTTCGCATTAATTACCATACCTTTCCAATACAGTTCACCTTGCAATGACTCACCAAATCGATGTACGACTGGCCCTGTGACCGGCCAATTAAATTGGTGTTGTGGTTTGCCTATACCACTGACACGTGCCATTAATGCCCGTTCATCAGAATTTAAAGTGTAGTTGGTGTTTTTTTGTTTCTGCTCAATATGTTTTGCCTGTCTTGCTTCTTCTTCGGCTAATCGTCGACTCTCTTTTTCGGCTTGAGCAATTTTTGCTTGTAACTTGGTTTCATTTTCACGCAGTTCAGCCAATCTTTGTTGATTGACCTGCATGGATGATTCGAGCGAAGTAATGGTTTTTTGTCGATCTTGACGGTTTTTTTCAAGACCAACTTGTTCTTGTTTCTGTTTGGTTTGTAATGCTTGCTGTGAAATTTGTTTATTTTGTAACGTTAATTTTTTTTCATTTAACTGTAATTGCGTTTCACGAAGTGCATTAATCAGTTGTTGTCTAGCTTGATTAATATAACCATAATAATTAATCAGCCGTTCATTACGCTCACTTTGTTCACTGGCAAAAATCAGCGATAATCCTGTTGTTTTTCCTAATTTAAATGCGCTTTCAAGTTGTTTAGATAATGCATTTCGCTGTTGTTGTTGCTTAATATTTAATTGTTCAATTTGTTTAATTAACCGATTAATTTCACTATCGATTTTTTTTAAAGTTAAATCGTTTTTCTCAATTGAAGTCAATAATTTTGCAATTTCTGTTTCTTGCTGTTTAAGATCGTTAACTAATTGGTTTCGCTCTTTTTTTTGCTCAGCTAAACGATTTTCTTGTTCTTGAATTGAACGACGCAAAGTCTGTAACTGCTGATTATCATCAGCAGCATACAAAACATTAACTTGTGTAAGTCCAATAAAAATAAACGTTAGAAAATATCGATAAATAGCCATGGCATTATGATAAGTATTGATAACCAAGCAAAAGGGATAAAACACTATACCTAGAAATGCATAAAGATGCAAAACCAAAACTATTTAGATAAGCATTGAGAGTAATTGCAACAGATAGTAATTAGGCATTTCACAAGCTCCAATAAAAAGTATAAAATACAACACTATTTAAATTATCGAACAATCAATTCAACCATAAAGATAACATCATGCAAAAGTTTAATGTCAAAACCTTTCAAGGGTTAATACTAACGTTACAAGATTACTGGGCTAATCAAGGTTGTACGGTGATTCAGCCATTGGATATGGAAGTTGGGGCCGGTACTTCACACCCGATGACGTGTTTACGCGCTCTTGGACCTGAACCCATTAATGCTGCTTACGTTCAACCCTCTCGCCGTCCAACTGATGGGCGCTATGGTGAAAACCCTAATAGGTTACAACACTACTATCAATTTCAAGTTATCTTAAAACCCTCTCCAGACAACATTCAAGAGCTCTATCTGGGTTCATTAAAAGAGTTAGGGCTCGATCCAACCGTTAATGATATTCGTTTTGTAGAAGACAACTGGGAAAACCCTACATTAGGTGCTTGGGGGCTTGGCTGGGAAGTATGGTTAAATGGGATGGAAGTGACTCAATTTACCTATTTCCAACAAGTGGGTGGTCTTGAGTGTAAACCCGTCACTGGTGAAATCACTTATGGTTTAGAACGCCTTGCGATGTATATTCAAGGTGTCGATAGTGTGTATGATTTGGTTTGGAGTGATGGCGCATTTGGTAAAACCACTTATGGTGATGTGTTCCATCAAAATGAAGTTGAGCAATCAACGTATAATTTTGAATATGCCAATATTGATTTTCTATTTTATTGCTTTGAACAACATGAAAAAGAAGCAAAAATGTTACTCGAATTAGAAAAACCGCTGCCACTACCTGCTTACGAACGTATTTTAAAAGCTGCACACTGTTTTAATTTACTTGATGCGCGTAAAGCTATTTCAGTAACTGAACGCCAACGTTATATATTGCGCATTCGAACATTAACCAAAATGGTTGCTGAAGCATATTATGCATCACGTGAAGCGCTTGGTTTTCCAATGTGCCAACATTCACCGTCAAATCAAAGTGCATCAAAGTAGGATTTTAATATTATGCAAAAAACATTTTTAGTGGAAATTGGTACCGAAGAGCTACCACCTAAATCACTCCGCACTTTAGCTGAAAGTTTTGCGGCAAATTTTATTGAGCAACTGGACAATGCCAAGTTAGAACATGGCGAAGTACTTTGGTATGCTTCACCGCGACGCTTAGCATTAAAAGTTCTAAATTTAAATGATACTCAACCCGATAGCCAAATTGTTAAACGAGGACCGGCTGTTAGTGCAGCATTTGATGCTAATGGTAAACCAACTAAAGCAGCTGAAGGCTGGGCTCGTGGTTGTGGTATTACTGTTGACCAAGCAGAGCGTATTCAAACAGATAAAGGTGAATGGTTATCTTATACCCAAAACCAAAAAGGCCAACCTGTTGTTAACCTATTGTGTGATATGGTTAAAGGTGCGTTAAGCAAATTACCTATTCCAAAACCAATGCGCTGGGCAGCTCGACAAGTTGAATTTATTCGTCCGAGTCATACGGTAACGATGTTATATGGTGATGAATTAGTACCGGGCACAATTTTAGACATTGAGTCAAACCGCATCATTCGTGGGCATCGTTTTATGGGTGAACAGGAATTCACCATTGATAATGCCGACCAATATCCAGAAATGTTGGAGCAACGTGGTAAAGTTATTGCCGATTATGACAAACGAAAATCAATTATTAAACAGCAAGCAGAGCAAGCCGCAGCAAAATTAAATGGTAAAGCTGATTTAACCGAAAGCTTGTTAGAAGAAGTCTCGTCATTGGTTGAATGGCCTGTTGTTTTAACGGCTAAATTTGAAGAAAGATTTTTAGATGTACCAGCCGAATCACTGGTTTATACGATGAAAGGCGATCAAAAATATTTTCCTGTTTATGATAAACAAGGAAAATTATTACCGAATTTTATTTTTGTTGCCAATATCGAATCAAAAGATCCGCAAGTGGTCATTTCAGGTAATGAAAAAGTAGTACGCCCACGCTTAGCCGATGCTGAATTTTTTTACAAAACAGATTTAAAACAGCGCTTGGAAGATCGTCTACCTCGTTTAGAAACGGTGTTATTCCAACAACAGCTTGGAACAGTCAAAGACAAATCATTACGAATTGAGTCACTAGCTGGTTTTATAGCCGACAAAATTGGGGCTAATGTCGAACAAGCTAAACGTGCAGGTAAACTTACTAAATGCGATTTAGTCACCAATACTGTTTTTGAATTTCCCGAAACACAAGGAATAATGGGACGTTATTTAGCGCTAAAAGATGGTGAAAGCATTGAAGTTGCCACCGCGATTGAAGAGCAATACAAACCACGTTTTGCTGGGGATGAGTTGCCAAGCACAAATGTATCAAGTGCGGTATCAATTGCCGAAAAAATGGATACGTTAGCCGGTATTTTTGGTATAGGGCAACACCCTAAAGGTGATAAAGACCCTTTTGCTTTACGCCGCGCTGCAATTGGTATTTTGCGTATTATTGTTGAGAATAACTTACCGCTCGATCTTGTCGAATTATCAAATTTTGCTGTTTCATTATATGGTGACAAACTCAACAATAAACAGGTTGTGGAAGATATTGTCAGCTTTATGCAAGGTCGATTCCGAGCCTGGTATCAAGAGCAAGGTTTTACCATTGATACCATACAAGCAGTACTCGCACTTAATCCAACCAAGCCTGCTGATTTTGATGCGCGCATTAAAGCCGTGACACATTTTAGAACACTGCCAGAAGCCTCTTCGCTTGCTGAAGCTAACAAGCGGGTATCAAATATCCTCTCTAAAACAGAATTAATGATACCTGATGCGGTGAATGCCTCACTACTTGAAGCAGGCGCAGAAGGTGAACTTGCTATGCAAGTTGCAGTATTAACCGATAAATTAGCCCCTTATTTTACTCAAGGTCGTTATCAACAAGCTTTAGTAGAATTGTCTGCACTTAAAGCACCTGTTGATGCATTTTTTGCCTCAACCATGGTCATGGCAGATGATGAAAAAATTAAACTTAATCGGTTAGCATTGCTGAAAAAATTGCAAAATTTATTTTTAAAAGTTGCGGATATTTCATTACTACAATCGTAATTTGTAATTTATTTATCACTATAGTGGTAACCAATTAGGTTACCACCTTATTAGTAGGAACGAGACATGCAAATCGAAGTATCTTTTTCTCAAGTATTTAATCAAACAACTAATTTTGTCAAAAACCGTTTTTTACAACTCGTTATTATCAGTTTTATCGTCAGTTTAATTACAACATGTATCAGTAGTTATTTAATTGATCCACAAATGTTTAAACAATTATCGAGCACGACTATGACAGTCGATCAATTATTAATGTATGTATTAAAACCTGCGTTAATTAGTTTGGTCATCACTTTCATCATGCAAGCGATACTACTTGCTGTTGTTTATAACTATTCAATCCACGATAAATTCGATTTTAATCTTATCTTATCTCGAATGTTACCAAATGCGCTCAATATCATAAGTTTTTACCTAACTTATTTATTTATCATTCTGTTTGCTATGATATTTTTAACATTGATATTTATGATGTTGCAATTTATTTTACCCGCTAAAATGGTAACGTTTTTGTTTGGTGTATTAATCATTGCCGCAATATTGCTGATAGTAACAATTTCTTATTATTTTCAAGGTTCAATTATTGCACCTTCAACAAAAACGTTTATTCAACATTTTGTAGAAAGTCATAAATATGCCATTTCTTATTGGCGTTTAACCGTTCCAATGGTTTTAATTTATTGCACGGTATCAATTCTCTTTTCTATTGTCGATAGTGCACTTAATAACCTTGTAATAAATATCATCAGCTCAACTTTGCAAATACTCACAAGTATTTTTTGTATTTGTTTCTTCTATCGTCTAACTATTCTGTCAAAGAATGAGCAACTATCACATAACACACCTGAGCAAAATAATAATTTAACTATCTAACATTATTTACGCTTATTCTTAATCACTCTATTAACAAATGTGAATAGAGTGATTAAAATTAGACAATCATTTCTATTATCTAATTCTTTTGGAAAACACGATGACGCCCGCAATTGACCAACTAAAAAAATTGAGAATTCCATTCAAAATTCATCAATATGATCATGATCCTAATCAGACCCATTATGGTCAAGAAGCAGCAAATAAACTCGATCCAAGTTTACACATTACATCCAACCAAATATTTAAAACTTTAGTCGTAACTTTAAATGGCAATGATAAAACATTAGCAGTTTGTGTTGTACCTGTTGATTACCATTTGGATCTAAAAAAAGCGGCAAAAGCATTAAATTGTAAAAAAATAGAGTTGGCCGATGCCCATTTAGCGCAAAAAATCACGGGGTATTTGGTAGGAGGAATCAGTCCATTGGGACAAAAAAAACAGCTCACCACACTTATTGATCTTAGTGCTAATGATCTTAGCTCAATGTTGATATCTGGCGGTAAAAGAGGTCTCGAAATCGAAATTAAACCACAAGATCTTGTTAACGCATTACCTGCACAATTGGTTGATATTAAAGCCTAATTTGCTGATCATATCATGTTGGGTTAGTTTAATATTTATATGGTGATTTAAAACTTAAAATAGAATGATGGGAAAATACAAAGACCTTAAGGGATTACCTTAAGGTCTAAAATACCCTGTCAAAAGTAAATATCGACAGAAAAAAATTATTTAATTGCTTCTTTCAAGCTTTTACCTGATACGAACGCTGGTACTTTGCCTGCAGCAATTTTGATTTCTTTACCTGTTTTAGGGTTACGGCCGATACGAGCATTTCGATGATTAACTTTGAATGTACCAAAACCAACTAATTGCACTGGATCTCCAGCTTTTAATGATTCAGTAATAGCTGCTAAAGTTGCTTCTAATGCAGTTTTAGCTGCAACCTTAGTAATATCCGCTTTGCTAGCAATTGCATCTACAAGTTCTGTTTTATTCATGGAGATATCCTTACATAATTATTTTATTGTTAAAGTTAACATTATAAGCAATGTCAATAACCGACTTTGCCCCTGTAAACAATGTTTAGATTACATTGATGTTAAATGTAGTCTATATTCATCCAATGTTAAAGAAAAATTTAGTAAAAAATAAAAAAATAGGGCATTCAGCGGCTTAATCGCTCAAAAAAACACCAATATTGCTTATTTGAGCCGCCCTAATATCGTCTTTTAAACCCTTTATTAGATCAATCTTGTCATGAGATTCTTCGCGCAATAATCGAAATATTTCCCATTGCAAATCAAATTCTTCAATCACACCCGGTAAATTTAACTGTTCATCTTTGGAAAGATAGGTATCTAATTTTGTCATTTCGAATTCAGCTACCGTGGTTGCCGATATACTACTAACTTTTGCTGTATGTTCGGCAATATCATCCGTTAGATGAGCATGTATAAGCTCACTTAAGGCCTGACAAGCATCAATCGCAGGATAGATCATATAAGCGCTATCTTCGTTCACAGTGGGAATAATCGCCTCTAATTTTTCTAATTGTAAATCAAAATTAATTTTAACTTTCTCAACTAATAATGACTCCCACATTAAATCAAGAATGTTTTTATAGCTTTTAGCATCATCTTCATTATGCTGTTGCTTGGTATAATAGACATAATTTGGGTACATTCGTTCACATAAGCAAACCATAAATAAATATTGTTGCCATGGTGCTAATTTTTCAACTCTTAACTGAACTGGATTTTTAATCATAATGAAACCTTTTAGACCGCTCGTGTACAGCCTCAATTAAATATTGTACATGTTCTACGGGAATATCTTGGTGAATACCATGCCCTAAATTAAAAATATGACCATTATGGCATCCAAATTCATTAAGCACAGCTTCAACATTTGATTCTATTGTTAACTTTCCGGCATACAACACAGATGGATCTAAATTGCCTTGTACCGCAATGCGTCCTTTTTGGGCAATATGGCTCAAATTCACAGTCCAATCAACACCAATTGCATCACATCCTGTATTCACAATACTATCTAACCATAACCCACCACCTTTGGTGAAAAGTGTGACTGGCACATAGGACGAAATAGCTTGAGTTTTATGACCTCGTTTTAATTTTGATAAAATTAACTGCATATAATGCAGTGAAAACGTTTGATAACATTGATGGCTTAAAACGCCACCCCAAGTATCAAATATCATGAGCGATTGAGCGCCCGCTTCGATTTGGGCATTTAAATATAACGCGATGCTTTCGGCAAGCTTTTCAAGAAGTAAATGTAAAACTTTCGGTTTGCTATACAGCATTTTTTTTATTTTAGTAAACGTTTTACTACTTCCCCCTTCAATCATATAAGTTGCTAATGTCCATGGGCTACCCGAAAATCCAATCAACGGAACTTTACCATTAAGTTCTTTTTTGGTTAGGCTTATTGCATCCATCACATATCTTAATGAATCATTTGGATCGGGAATAGGTAACTGCTCAATATCAGACAAGCTCGATATTGTTTGACGAAATTTTGGTCCTTCACCCGGCTCGAAATACAGACCTAATCCCATTGCATCAGGTATGGTCAATATATCAGAAAAAATAATAGCCGCATCAAGATCAAAACGCGTTAAGGGTTGTAAAGTCGCTTCACATGCCAGTTCTGGTGTTTGGCACATAGTCATAAAATTACCCGCCTTTGCGCGCAACTGTCTATACTCAGGTAAATAACGCCCAGCCTGACGCATCATCCAAACAGGGGTATAATCAACAGGTAGACATTGTAATGCGCGTAAATAACGATCATTTTTTAATTGGCTCATGATATCCGCTCTTTAAGTAACTATTATATTATGTCAAGCAATGCAACGTTAACATCACGTATCAGTAAAAAATCATAGCGTTTATTTGTGTTCTTGAGGTTGTGATAATGTGAGCTTAGCATAACGAATTAAAGTTTCAGAAATATTTTGCATTACACTACTTTCTGGCGCAAAACGATGCCAATAGAGCATACGTCTTTGATACAAGCCTTCGGTTAAGTTAACTAATTCACCATTTTTTAACTCTTGTTCAACTTGTAACATAGGAATCATACAACAGGCTGAACCTTGTTTAGCAAGTTGTACAAACGCTTCTGATGAACTGGTAATATGACAAATTACACTACCCGGTGTTAAGTTAAAATTTTCCTGTAAAAAAGCTTGATGCATATCATCTAAATGGTCAAAAGCAACAGCTGGTGCTTTGAGTAAAGATGATCGTGTCACACCATTTGGAAAGTATTTTTTGGCAAAATCAGGCGAAGCGACAAAAATGTAGTCGAGAGCACCCAGTAAATCAGATAAACAACCAGGTAAAGGATTAGCTTGAATGCTAATAGCAGCAACGACCGTACCTAAACGCAACAGCTCTAAAGTATGCTCTTCATCTTTAATTTGTATATCAAATCGAAGAATATTTTTATCTAAAACTGGTTTTAAAGCCGGTAACACCCATGTAGCCAAAGAATCTGCATTAATCGCAATAGACAATGACAAAGGCGTGGTATTTTGTTCATTATCGCCTAACCATTGTTGTTCTAATAATTCGACCTGATGCAATAATCCTAACAGATGCTCCCCTTGTTTAGTTGCCTTTGGGGGGATTGTTCTCACTAATAGTTGTTGACCAAAAAAGCTTTCTAACTGTTTAATACGTTGTGACACCGCAGGTTGTGTGATACACAATTTATCTGCCGCTCTCTCAAATCCTCGCTCTTTTATTACTGCATCTAAGGCTTGTAATGCTCTATAATCTGGACGCTTCATAATCTCTTTATTAATAAATTGCTCATTGCTTGAATAATCGAGCTATTTTAATTGGCAAAGTTTTAAATAGATCTAAAACTTAAAATATTTTCTAAAAAATACTAATGATTTTTGCTTTCCAATTGGTTACTATGCCATATCTTCAATCATTTTGCTTTTAAAATTTTATTTTTTCGAGAAAATTATATTCTAAATACGGTGATACCATGACACAGGATGAATTAAAAAAAGCCGTCGGCTTTGCAGCGTTAAAATTTGTCAAACCCGATTCATTAGTTGGTGTAGGCACAGGGTCAACTGCATCATATTTTATTGATGCCTTAGCAACAATAAAGGATCAGATTAGAGGAACGGTTTCTAGTTCCGAAGCATCAACCCAAAAATTAAAAGATTATGGGATTCCCGTATTGGATTGTAATGAAGTTGATAGTTTAGATGTATATGTAGATGGTGCCGACGAAATTAATCATCTGTTGCAGATGATAAAAGGTGGAGGAGCCGCGTTAACGCGTGAAAAAATTGTCTCAGCATTATCCAAACAATTTGTGTGTATTGTTGATGAATCAAAAGTTGTCGATGTGCTTGGCAAATTTCCATTACCGGTAGAAGTGATCCCTATGGCGCGTTCTTATGTTGCACGTGAACTATTTAAACTCGGCGGTAAACCAATTTATCGTCAAGGTGTAATCACTGATAATGGCAATGTTATCTTAGATGTTCATGATCTTATCATTGCAAAACCAATGGAATTAGAAAATCGAATTAATAATATTGCTGGCGTTGTAACAGTAGGTCTATTTGCCAACAAAGGGGCTAATGTAGCACTGGTTGGAACCCGTTCAGGTGTAAAAGAAATTACACCGAGCTATTAGTTATCGCTTAGCTAATACGTTAATTTAAAAAATAAAAATATAACAATAAGCAGCAATAGATATGCTTAAATAAAGAGAGGAAAAAAATGGTTGTTCAGGCGTTAAGCAAAGATGATAATAAATTTTTATTACTCGAAGGTGTCCATCAAAGTGCAATTGATACATTAAAATCTGCAGGCTTTACCAACATTGAATATCATAAAGGTGCCCTATCGCCATCGGAGCTTCAACAAGCAATAAAAGATGCGCGATTTATTGGAATCCGATCAAGAACGCATTTAACCAAAGACATCATAGATGCAGCACCAAAACTTGCCGGAATTGGTTGTTTTTGTATTGGTACCAATCAAGTCGATCTAGATACAGCTGCCGTTAAAGGTATTCCGGTATTTAATGCACCATTTTCTAATACTCGATCGGTTGCTGAGCTGGTATTAGCCGAGGCAATTTTATTACTTCGTCGTGTACCCGAAGCCAATGCTAAAGCACATCAAGGAAAGTGGAATAAGATTGCAACTGGTTCTCATGAAGCTCGTGGTAAAAATTTAGGCATCATTGGTTATGGTCATATTGGCAGTCAATTAAGCGTTTTAGCGGAATCTTTAGGGATGAACGTCTATTTTTACGATATTGAAACCAAATTACCATTAGGTAATGCCAAACAAATTTCAACCATGAAGGAGTTGTTGCAATTAAGTGACATTGTTAGCTTACATGTCCCCGAAAATTCAACAACAATTAATATGATTAGTCAAAATGAAATTGATATGATGAAGTCCGACGCCATTCTTATCAATGCCTCTCGTGGTAAAGTTATCGATCTTGATGCATTAACTCAAGCACTACAAAGTCATAAATTAAGTGGCGCGGCTATCGATGTGTTTCCTACTGAACCGGCCACCAATAGCGATCCATTTGAATCACCTTTGTGCAAATTTGATAATGTCATCATAACGCCTCATATTGGTGGTTCAACCACTGAAGCTCAAGAAAACATTGGTATTGAAGTGGCAACAAAACTGGCTAAATACTCCGACACAGGTGCTACCTTGTCCGCTGTAAATTTTCCTGAAGCATCATTACCGATTCCGGCAAAAGGATCTAGCCGTTTTATCAACATACACAATAACCAACCCGGCGTATTGACAGCAATTAATACATTATTTGCAGAACAAGGATTGAATATCTCGGCTCAGTATTTACAGACCGATCCCAAAATTGGTTATGTTGTTATTGATATTGAAAGAGTAGAACAAAATAAAGCTGAGGAATTATTAGTTAAACTCAAAAGTGTACCGGGCACAATTAGAGCAAGATTACTCTTTTAAATAACTAAATAGACTCATAACGTGCTTAGAATAAAATATAGTCTATTTATAGTATAAAGGGGATTGATGAATTCTAAATCCCCTTAATCAATGAAATTAGCCTGATCTAAAATCACGATAACATGATTCTTTTTTGGCTAAACTCAGTAGCTTGTAAAGCTGTGTGAAAACAGCGCTTACCATTAAAGTTTTTAATGACTACTAATAAGTAATACAATTTTAAAAAAGTTATCTTAATAAAATAACGTTCTTTTTTGGATTGTGGTTGTATAGCAAATTAGTTATCCATTACTTTTACTTTGATAACGTTAATGTTGCGCTCAACGAATGCATCATAGTATTTATCATCTAAGTTATCATCAGTGATAATAGTATCAACAGCACTTAAATCACATACAACATTGGGGCTACGTCGCCCAAACTTTGAAGAATCTGCTAACAAAATTAATTTAGCAGCAGCTTTACTCATGGCAACACTGCCATGATAACTTTCATTAAATGTGGTTACACCTCCAACTAAATCTACACCATCAGCCCCCATAAAAAGTTTATCAAAAGTGTAACATTCAAAGGCTGCAATTGCTGAGGCATTATTATTATGAAATGATGCCGATTTTCGCCGGAAAGTGCCCCCCGTTAATATTATGGTTTGGTCGTTATCATTAGCAACTAATTCATTAACCATATGTAAACTATTGGTCATAATAGTAAGATTATTGAATCGGGCAAGCATTGGAATCATCTGGGCAACGGTACTACCTGCATCAAAAATAATCGAATCGCCCTCATGAATCAATTTTGCCGCTTCTTTAGCTATCGCTTTTTTTTGCGCAGTATTGATATAAGTTTTATGATCAATCGCCCTATCACCAATTTCCCTATTTAACATAGCCCCACCATAAGTACGCAGGACTAAACCACTTTCATTTAGTTGTGTAAGGTCTTTGCGAATAGTGGTACCTGTTGTTTTAAAATGGGCGACCAATTCATCAACACTGACTTGCCCGTGATTTTGTAGATATTCTAAAATAGCTGTTTGCCGTTGCTTTACTTTCATACCCAGTTACCACCACTTATCATTGTTAACCAACAAAATAAATTTATTTTAAAAAATATTATACTTCATTATGAAAGAAAATACTTTTCAAAATAAAAGTTATTTATTTGTTGTTAATGCAATAGTAAGCGCGCTTTGTGAGGCAAGATCATAGGGAAAAATGTTTTCTGGAATAATATTCGATACCAACATCCCATGTAACTGTGGAATGGGTTTAGGTAAAGCAAACACGGTAATACCTTTCATGCGGACTGAATCAATCACGACCTGATTTTTGTCTAACGATACCGCAATTAAAACCCTTGGTTTAAAACGTTTGGTTTTACTTCGACCAACGCCTAAATACGCCCCTTTTTTTAAAGCTAAAAAAGCTTGATTAAAACGGCGAATTTGCAACCAACTAAATACAATTTGAATACACCAAGCAATTAAAGCAACAATAATAAAAGTGGTTGTCATATTCATATGCGCTTTTCCAGTATTGATTGAGTTAAACAGAGTGCGAAAGCATTAAACTTGCTTTCGCACTTTATTTTAACTAGAACATCACTTGACCGCCAGTAATGTTAATTGATTGCCCAGTACAATAAGAGGCTTTGTCACTTGCATAAAATAGCAGTACATTGAGCACATCTTGATAATCACAACCCCGTTTAAGTGGCACTTTATCAATATATACTTGCTCAACTTCACTCTCTGGAATGCCTAATTTTTTAGCATATTGTGGAATTAGCGATTGAAACATGGGTGATTTAAGCAAATTACCTAACATTAATGAGTTAACAGTAATGCCATGATCAGCAAGATCCAGGGCCAAAGATTGAGTTAAGCCAACACCACCAAATTTAGCCGCACTATATCCTGAATTATGTTTGCTTCCAACTTTACCTGATTTAGAATTAATTTGAATAATTCGCCCCGCTGTTTTATGTTCAATCATTACTTTGGCAAATTCACGCGCACATAAAAAATAACCAGTAAGATTAACATTTACTGACAATTGAAAATCATTTAATGCAAAATTGGTAATTGGTGCCGCTCTGGCAATACCTGCACTGTAAACCATCAAATCAAGACGTTTAAAACAACTATTAACATCTTGAGCTAATTGGATAACACTTTCTTCGTTGGTCGCATCGACACCAAAACCTTTAGCCGTACCTGAACCATGTTTTTGATTAATTGCTTGAGCTACTTTATTAGCATTATCTATATTTAAATCAGCGACAACAACTTGATAACCAGCATCAGCAATACCATGACATAAAAATTCACCGAGTGTTTGCCCACCACCTATAATGACCGCGACTTGTTTCATTTTTATATTCCTTCATTACTTAAAATTTTAATTTCATCATTTACATTAAGTTGAATTGGCAGTTTACCTTGTACATGCACTGTACCTGGCAATTCCGCTTGCTGATTACCATCAAACCTTAGTGTGATATGACCTAATTCACGAAAATTAACGCTAGCAACATCACCAACAGAGGTGATTTGATAAATATGATTACCTAATTGTAATGATTGACCCACGGCGAGTTCCTGTTTTAAATCATCATGATTATGAATAAAACAGTAATCAGCTAAATCTGCTGGTGCGCCTTGTTTGAATAATATCAGCATCCCATCAGCTAAAGTAGCTTGCGCAAAGTCACCAATTTGATTAATAGTTGAATGATAAATAACCTTTGACATTATTAACCTTCTTTCTTCTTTAATGTGCGTTTATTCATTTCAAACTAGACAAAAGATCACAGCTTAAATATCTAGTTTTTCCCACAAATTATTGATAGATAAATAACGATACCGCCCAAGCAATAAGCACGGTTGGGGCGCCTGTTAAAAATCGACTAACCAAAACAGACGGTACGCCAACTCTAACCGTGTCTTGTTTAGCTTCGGCAAGTGATAAACCGACAGGAATAAAATCACATGCAGCTTGTGCATTAATTGCAAAAAGCGCAGGCAAAGCTAAATGCGGCGGAATATTGCCTAGCCCTATTTGTACACCAACTAAGGTACCAATGACTTGTGCAATAACGGCTCCAGGACCTAAAAATGGCGAAAGCAATGGGAAAGAACAAATTAAAGCTAAAATGACTAACCCAATGGGGTTATTGGCTAAAGGAACCAAACCATGAGCAATAAAATCACCTAATCCTGATGCAATAATGATACCGATTAAAGCTGATACAAAAGCCATAAAAGGTAAAATCGTTTTAAGGACAGTGTCGATAGTATCGCGACCAGCTTGGAAAAAAACGGCCACTCCCGATCCCATTCCTATGCCGATTTTGGCCAGTAAACCATCACTCTGTTCAGTAATTTTTTTACTACTGTCATAGTGTTTAAACTCAGAATCTTTATTAGCTTTAGCTTGCTGCGTTTGCGTGACAGAACTCTCTTTAACTGTCTGTGAGTCCTTATCGATTAATTTAATGTTATTAGGTTTTACCGCAGAAACATAAATATCTTCAACAATATATTGAGCCAAGGGACCGGATTTACCTGTAGCATGAATATTAATCGTAGGTACACGATTTTTTGGGTAAATACCACAACGTAACGTACCACCACAATCAATTACTGCAACACCGATTTCCTCTTTTGCTGGCTCACCTTCTTTAAAACCATCAATCGCTTCCCAACCCGTTAGTTGAACTAAAGTATCAACGATTGCCGGTCTTGTTCCTGCTGCAATGTAGACAATCTTTTTTCCTTCGATTACAGGTAATTCCAAAGGACCACCCCAACCTGCTTCGCCTTTTTCTATTCGAATAAATTTAGCCATTTTCGTTTCCTCTTTATCTTGATAGATGAATGTTATAGATGTACTTCTCTATCTAATTTAATCCCCATTTTTCTTTCAAAAACGGCAGTACAAAAATCGGTAATCCAACCTCGAAAGAAGTTTGTGACCAAACCAACAAGAAAATAACTAACCGCTAATGGACCTAATGGAAGATTCAACGTTGTTAGTCCAGCAGCAATACCTAAATACACAAACAGCTCACCAGGATTAACATGAGGAAAAAGTCCATTCATCGAGTGACAGCTATAAGAAGAAGCGGCATAGTAACTTGGCTTGTAATACTCTGGCATAAAACGCCCTAAACTTAATGTCATCGGATTACAAAAAACAAAGGTTCCAATTAATGGTAGTAGTAAGTACCGAGAAATTGGATTACCAGCGCAAGCCTGTGCTAGGCGTTCTATACGATCTTGCCCAATAAATTTAATTACTGCATTCATCACAACCAGTAAAGAGATTAATAACGGTAAAATTCCTGTTACCATTCCTACTAATACTTTACCTCCCTCTTGGAATAGCCCTATAAACCATTCAGCACCAAATGAAATAGCGTCAATCATATTGCCTCCTATTAAGTTAAACTTTGTCGACATATTAACAACATTAAAAGAAAAAACTTTTATATAGATCACAATTTGAAACATTTTCTTTCATTTTGAAAGAAAATGTTTCAAAAAAAATGGGAGAACATAAAACAAGACAAAAATAATAGTTTGCTGAAATAGCAGTAATAGCTAAAAATAGTTGATTTTCATTGGACATTAACGCTGAGTTGGCGTAATTTTATATAAGAAAATTTATTTATTATTTAACCGAGGAGAATGTGTTATGGCTAAAACGACTAACTCTACAAAAAGCGCCAAAAAACTTCAACAAGCAGCAATTTTATTCCCAACTGATTTAGGTGAAAAAGCATCAAAAGATATCTCTAGTGCTATGAATTCAGTATTAGCTGATGTATTTGCTTTATATTTAAAAACTAAAAACTTCCATTGGCATGTAAGCGGTCCTCATTTTCGTGATTATCACTTAATGTTAGATGATCATGGTGAAGAATTATTTGCGATGACTGATCCTATCGCTGAACGCGTGCGTAAATTAGGTGGAACCACCCTTCGTTCAATCGGTCATATTTCAAAATTACAAAGTATTTCTGATAATGATGCTGATTTTGTTGAACCATCAGATATGCTTGCTGAACTTTGCCAAGATAATATTAAACTTACATCTCGTATGCGTGAAGCACACGATATTTGCGATAAATATAATGATACCGCTACAGCAAGCTTAATCGAAGAGTGGATCGATCAAACTGAAAGACGTGCTTGGTTCTTATTTGAAACAGGTCGTAAAATGGATTCTTCTGGTCATTAATATTTGTTATATTTAATAATAAATAACAATAATTAAGAGACACAAACTGTGTCTCTTAATTTTATAAGATATTAGGGAGAATAGAAAATGAGTAAAAAAATTGCGGTATTAGTAGGTAGTTTACGCAAGGATTCTTTTAACTTAAAAGTCGCAAAAATATTTCAAGAAATTGCACCTCCATCACTCTCATTACAACTAATTTCTATTGGTGATTTGCCTTTATATAATGAAGATATTGACACCGATACACCACCTTCATCTTACACCCGTTTTCGTCAAGAAATCGCAGCATGCCAAGGCGTTATTTTTGTCACACCTGAGTATAATCGAGGCTTACCAGCTGTTATCAAAAATGCTTTAGATGTGGGTTCTCGTCCTTACGGTAAAAGCGTTTGGTCGAAAAAACCAGCAGCAGTTGTTTCTGTTTCACAAGGTGCAATCGGTGGATTTGGTGCAAATCATCAATTACGCCAATCTTTAGTATTTTTAGATATGCCGACACTACAACAACCCGAAGCTTATATTGGTAATATCAATTCATCATTCGATGAAAACGGCAATATAACGGCAAAAACTAAAGAATTCCTTTCTCTAATCATTAATAGCTATGCAAGTTGGGTTGAAAAACTCAATTAATAGTCCTTTATTTCCGTATTCACAGCCAATATAATTGGCTGTGAATATTTCGCCATTAAGTTAATGCCTTTACATGCCAATATTTTTCCCTAATTGTGAACAAGAATTATTACAACGAGCTGAATTAGCAGCCGGTTATACTTTTGCTGATATCGCAAAATATTTGAATATGCCGATGCCACAAAATCTTACTAAACAAAAAGGTTGGGTTGGCAATCTAATTGAAACTTTTTTGGGAGCAAATGCAGGTAGTAAGGCCGAACGGGATTTTGCTAGTTTAGGCATTGAACTTAAAACCATTCCCATTGATAACCAGGGAAAACCTTTAGAAACCACTTTTGTTAGTGTAGCCCCTTTGATGGCAAACCACGGGGTCATTTGGGAAACAAGTCATGTCAAATATAAATTGACTAAAGTGCTTTGGATCCCAATACAAGGAGAAAGAACTATTGCATTGGCAGATCGCAAAGTTGGTCGTCCTATTTTGTGGATGCCATCCCCCCAACAAGAACAACAGCTAAAACAGGATTGGCAAGAACTGATGGATATGATCACTCTTGGCCAAGTTGAAAAAATTACAGCTCGCTATGGAACCTATTTACAAATTCGCCCCAAAGCGGCTAACGGCCGTGCATTAACAGAAGCAATTGGTGAAAATGGTCAAATTATTTTAACTCGACCTCGCGGTTTTTATTTAAAAAAGTCATTTACTTGGCAAATTTTAAATAACGCAATTAAATAATATTACCACTCAGTTATTTTAATAAATGCTGTAATAAATACCATTAATTTACCACCAACAATATGATTGATAACACTGTAATGATTATCAAACTCTCTGTCCTATTTTTTACCAATCTTCTCACTTTGTTATTTAACTACACCTTATTTTTTACGAAAGCGATTTAGGTGGGATCAATTGTGTCAACAAAAAACAGACTAAGGATATTTTTAAGCATAATACTTGTCTGATTTTTACCTTAGGACTATCAGCGGTATTGCTGAAAAGTTATCTATTGCTAAAAAAGGTATTGTTATTTTCACTAAAAAAATATTCCAACATTTAAACAATGTGTTTAAATTATTAGCTCAAAACGTGTTGCGGCTATCACTATAATGGTCTTTTTTACTAACAAGTTACTGTTGGTTGTATTGTATGCTTTTTACTAAAATTATTAGCGTTGTTACCATTTTCACTATCGCATTGATATGCTGCATAAATGCATAACAAATTTTATTTATAACAGATAAAACAGCGTCCATATTTGGTAATTTTACTGCTAATGTTAAAGGTACATTATTGCCGCTGTTATTAGTGGTTTGCCATTGTATATTTTACGGTGCTGGTTTTGCCATTTTTTGTTTTATCAGGCATTAAAGAAAAAGTTTTACCAAAAACGGATTGTGCAAGCTTATCGTTGTTCATAAAATTATTAGTTAAATTATTCAAGTGACAGTAAAAGAGTTATCAGTTTTATTAAGCTGATAACTCAAATACATCTAATGATTAGGCAAATCACCGACCCAAAAGTCGATTTATAGTGAATTAATTTATTTGATATTGAACATTAATATTTTTGAGTTGCGTTGATAATTGTAAAGTTGTTTCTTTTTAATCGGCAAATCATCAACTTCAGCTGGATTGAACCCTTTTTCTCTAAACCAATGAATACTCCGGGTTGTGAGTACAAAAATTTTTTCCAATCCTAGATTAGTGGCGCTTTCAGCGATTTTTTCGATCAACAGATCGCCGCGCGATGAATTTCGATACTGCGGATGGATAGCAACGCAAGCCATTTCGCCCATTTTTTCTTCGGGATATGGATAAAGTGCTGCACAACCAATAGTCATATTATCACGTTGAATGATTGTAAATTTATCAATTTCCATCTCTAACTGTTCTCGTGAACGTTTAACTAAAATGCCTTGTTCTTCAAGTGGACGAATAAGTTCTAAAATACCACCAATATCGTTGATTGTTGCTGTGCGAATTTGTTCAGAATGTTGCATTGCTACTTGTGTACCAATGCCATCACGCGAGAATAGTTCTTGCAAAATTGCGCCATCGACTAAATAACTGACTAAATGACTTCGTCTTACGCCATTGCGACAAGCTTTCGATGCTGCCCGTAAAAATCGAGCTTCGCTCGAAAGCGGCTTTCCATGCTGTTCTTTTTGATTAACATAGTTATCAGCATCAATAGGAAAAAGATCTGTAATTACTTTACCCTGTTCGTCAAGCACCCCCTGCTCAGCGCAAAAACTAATTAATTTATCGGCTTTCAAACGTATTGCAACTTCGGCTGCAACATCTTCTGAAGATAAATTAAAACTTTCCCCTGTTACCGATACCCCCACAGGTCCAAGTAATACAATTGAACCGCGATTTAATTGCTCATCTATCGCTTCAAAGTTAATTCGGCGAATTTTGCCCGTATGGCAATAATCAATACCATCATCAACACCAAGTGGCTGAGCAATAACAAAATTGCCACTTACCACATTAATATGCGCACCTTGTAATGGTGTATTATTTAAGCACATTGATAGACTGGCTGTAATATTGAGCTGCAATAGCCCTGTGACTTGTTTAACAATATCTAGCGTGTTGGCATCAGTAACTCGCGTATTCTTATGATAGTTAGGTTCAATATTATGATGTTTAAGTGATTCGTCAATTTGATTACGTGCACCATTAACTATAACCAGTTTTATACCAAGGCTATAAAGCAAACCAATGTCACTAATAATGCTTGAATAATTATTACTTTTTAATACCGCGCCTGTTAATAAAATTACAAACGTTTTTCCATGATGAGCATTGATATAAGGTACTGAATGTCTTAGCCCTTCGACTAATTCAGTTGTTCTTTCTTTCATCTTAATCACCGTTATCAAAATGAATATTTATTCACATTTATTGTAATTTTATTTATTTTTAATTTAATGGCAAGTAATATTTTCAAAATCGATTAAAAGCTAAAAATTAGACAAATTAAGATCAACGAACATAAATTGATCATAACTGTATTTAACAATAACCACTAAGACCAACCATGTTAATTAACAAATGCAGTGATAAACTTGAACTTTAAACCATAGCATCAAATAGGCATGCTTTTTTTAAGCATGCCTTATCATGTTTCATGATTATTAGACAGACAACCCAATAGGTTTAAGAAATGATCTATAAATTATTTTTTGATTGAGCAACTTTTTAATTATTTATCCGTAATTGTATGCGATACGTTAAAAACGGTTCGGTAACGCATCAATACAACAATAGCCAATATGGTACCAATCCCCGCTATTATGGCATCACTTAACATAACATAACGTAAACCCAAATTAGTTGATACCCAGCCAATTAAAAACGGGATTATGGCGGTTGCAATACTGGAAGAAGTAAAAAATATACCCAGCACTTTACCCTTACCTGATGGAAAAAATTCAGCCATGGTGGTGAGTGCAAGTTGTAAAACGCCGCCTGCCGCAGTAAAACCAAGTACAAAACCACCGATCATACATAATGCAGGGGTTGGGTTAAAATACATTACTATCAACATGATAGTTGAAAGTAGTGGATAAAACACAACAATATACACAGGTTTAATTAAGCTTTTCACTAAAAGTGAAGTTAAAAATACACTGGCGAGTGTCCCAATACCATAAGAAGAAAAAGCTTGTACTGCACCCGAAGAATCCATACCCGCAACTGTTTGTGAAAAATCTTTTAAACAAGACGAAACCAGATAAAAGGTCGCGGTTGAAGTGAAACCAATGATGATAAAACAGATACCTTCTATCCAAAAATTAGCCTTTTGTTTTAAAACAGGCGTTGTTTTTTCATTTTTTTCTAGATTCTCTAGCTCTTGCTCTGGCGTGAGTTTGTGGTTTGGAAAAGGCATCTTAAACACTATCAATGCATTTAACCCTAAAATAACGCAACAAAAAATGAATGACCAACCATAATATGCTTGGTTAGCCATAATCATGCCGACAATGATAGGCAACAAGGATTGCCCTGCTGCAATAGCTGCTTTAATTAAAATAGATGCTGAGCCCGGTGATTTAGGAAAAGCTTCCATGAGCGCTGGATAAGTACCGGCATCAAGTGTTGAGTTGGCAATGCCACCTAAAATAGCAAACATAAAGGCAATTTGTACACTCGGGCTAACTAAAATTCCTAGTAGAAAACCGATATAAAACAATCCACCTAAAACAATGAAGGGTTTACGACCAAGTCTGTCGGATAACGATCCCATAATAAATAATACTAATAATCGGCCTATACCCAATCCCATCATCACGTTGTAAACACTTTGCTTTGCTTCGCTGATCAAATTTAATTGTACTGCCGTGAGTACCTCTTTATTTAAAGTAAACAGATAAGCAGATTGTGGATTAAATTGGGCAGCTAAATAATCAATATTTAATCCCAAAATAATCGCGCCCATTCCATGCACAAAGTAGTTGATATATAAACAACTTGCTGTGCCCCAATATCGGTTTTTCATTCCTCAATTCCTATATATATCAAAAAGGTATTATTTTTAATTTTGTTTTAATATTGAACACAAATACTTAAATCAATCATTATATTTTTGTAATATCAATAACGTTTTTAAATCGATAAAAAACAATTGAACCTAAGATTAAACTTAATGACGCAATAAAAAAATCAATCAAAATTGCATAACTAACATCAATCATAGCAAGTTTTGGCACAATCAGTGGAATAACCACAAACGATAATCCACTAAAAGTATACATACAACCAACAGCAAGGCCTTTACGACTTGGAAACATTTGTTGCATTACCACTAAAGTTAATTGAAGTACACCACCGGCTGCGGTAAATCCCATACCAATTGCTGCAATTACGCACATAACAGGTGAAATATTAAAATAAAAAATAATCAGAACAATAGCTGACAATGCAGGTAATATTATGATGCAAAAGATAGGTTTCAAAAAATGTTTAACGACAAAAGCAGTCACAAATACCGATATAATCGATGCGGTACTGTAATAGCTAATTAATTGTTTAGCATCAAGGTCACTCATATTTACGCCTTCAGTTGCAATAGTTGGCAACCATTGCAAAATAATGACAAATGTTGCTGTTGTAGTAAATCCCATAATGATCAATAAAATGCCTTCAAATGCAAATTTAGGATGGCTTTTGAAATAGTTCTCTGAACCTTGGCCACCTTTAATTGAAGTATCTTTGTGAGGAAATTTTTTAGGTAATAATAATATGCCATTTATCACTAAATAGGCCGTAAAGCCAAGAAAAGCCCAACCATACCAAATTTGATTAGTGTCAAAAAAAGTAACGATAAAAGGAAGTACTAAAGTCCCAATAGAAATAAACGCTTTTATTAACACACTTGCTGAACCGGCAGAACTTGGAAAGCATTCAGTCAATGCAGGCATGGAACCTGTATCTAAAAAAGAATTCCCCGCCCCAACTGCAATGGCCAGACAAAAAGCGAGATGAATGTTGGTACAAAATATCATACCAATAAAGAAAACCGCGTAACACGCCATACCGAGGAAAATAAAAAGCTTACGACCAAATTTATCTGAAAGTATTCCACCAACAAACATTAAAAAGATTTTTCCAATACCTATACCTGAAGCAACATAGCCTAATCCAATAAGATCAGTGTTAAGCTGTTTTGTAAGATCAATGGAAAATTGCATAATCACAATTAGTGCAATACTTTGAATGATATAATTAGCGTAAATAGACCCGACAATTCCATAAGAATTGACTTTTAACGTATCCATTTGTCGTACTCCATATTTGAAATATATTTAAAACTAAACTGTTAATCGAATTCAATATACAAGTATTAATATTAATCTAAAAGCGATAACTATTAATTTATTAAGAATATTTTACTGATATTACTTTACCAACTCTATGATGGTTAACAAAACCAATAGATGAGGCAGATAAATTAGTAAAACCCGATAACTTTTCATAAAAAATACCACATAATAATGTGGTATTTTATCTAGGTTTAGGCAAAACAAGTTGATTAATTATTCAACATTTCAAGCATTTGGCTTAAAATTTGATGTTCATCTTGATCGACATTAACAACATAATGGGCGGCATCATGATATAAAGGCAATCGTTCCGCTACGACTTTTTCCATTTCATCTACAATTGATAAACCCGTAAGAGAAGGACGCTGAGCAATATTTGGATCTTTCATTAAACGAGCTGCTAACGTCGCCGCTGGCGCAGAAAGAAAGATAACAATACCATTTTGTTTCATAAATTGGCGATTATGATCCGCTAAAACCATTCCACCACCTGTAGCAATGACCCGATTAGGTTTTGCTGTATCAATCAGTACTTGGCTTTCTCTTGCCCTAAACCCTTCCCAGCCCTCTTTTTCAACAATTTCGGCCACTGTTTTTTGGGTGGTTTCGAGTAAATGACAATCTGTATCAATGAAAGAAAACGATAGCTTATTTGCTAACATTTTTCCCATTGTTGTTTTGCCAGCTGCTCTTGCGCCGACGAGAAAAATTGGTTTATTCATATTGGGTCCTTTCAGATTGACAGATCTCAGAATATTTTGTCTATGCTAGTGATTCACTTTATCTTTTGCAACATTTTTTTTACATTTAATCTTGTAAAAATAAATACTATTGATTTATATGAATATGTTTTTCATAAAACTGTCAAAGAATGTAAAATAATATTTACACCAATAAGATTATTAAGTCATTCATATTACAAAAAATAACCGCTAGCACAGTTTTTCTAGACCTCGAAAATAAAGTTCAGTGGCAATGGATTGGTGTAATCGCCATTGAATCACATCAAGATCTGGATTGACTTTTTTAAACTCTTCATATGTCATGAAGTAACGAATAGTATTACTGCCAACCCGATCATTAATGCCTTTAATAATAAGATTGATTTTATCGTGGCGAATTTTTTTTAATTCTTGCATCGCTGTTGCTACAAATTCAGGAACAGGCAACTTACCGCTTTCCCAGTCATGCCAAGTTTTAATGTCTGTTTTACCAATATATTCACTCGCTTCTAGCACTTTTAACATCAAAAAACGACGATAAGCTTGCAATTCAAGATTTGTCATAAATACTCCTTGTATTCACATTGTGAAATTACAAAATTCATTAAATTTATATCCAGGCAATCAATATGTCAGAATAATAGAACAATATGATCAATGTTCTAACATACATCAAATTAACATTGATAAGATGTATGTTATTTTTTCAATATTTATTTTGCTGCTAGCGCGTCTATTACCGCTTGTTTTGCTCGTTGAGACAGTTCTTTTCCTGTCCAAATTTTAAATTGTGCATTTGCTTGACCAATAAACATTTCACGCCCAGAAATCGATTCCCATCCTGCTTTTTCAGCTTCTTGTCTAAATTTTGTGTTATAGGGTGTATAAACAATGTCATAAGCTAAGCCCTTTCCTTTAAACCACGCCTGTTCATAAGGTGTTTGATCTTCAAATTTGCCTTGCATGCCTAATGGGGTTGAGTTAACAATGATTTGAGCCTCAACTTTGCTACGATCTTCCCAATCAACAATTTTAAGGTTGAACTCTTTGGCTAGTGCTTCGGGTAGTTCTTTAGAAATATCACTAACGGTAATATCGGTATAACCGAGATCCTGCAAACCCACTACAGCAGCGCGAGCTGCGCCCCCAGCGCCTAACAATAAAACCTTTTTATATTCGGCAGGTAATTTTTTTTGTCTTAATGGCTCCATAAAACCAACAATATCAGTATTGTCACCACAAAGCTTGTCACCATCCCAATAAACTAAATTTGCTGCGCCTGCTTTTTTAACATGATCAGTAACATAATCTAAATAAGGAATAATTGTTTGTTTATGAGGAATAGTGACACATAAACCGCGAATATTTAGTAATCGAACCGATTTGAACAGGTTAGGTATCTCTTCTGGAGGCGTTGGAAATGCAACCAATACAGCTGGAATATTATAATCTTGAAACGAAGTAGTATGAATTAATGGGCTCATTGTATGCCCTAACGGATAACCGATAATGCCATAGATGTCATATGGCTTAAACTGGTTCATATAATCTCCTTGAAAGTTAGAAAATTAAATCAAAAAATATATTTATCATTTAGTATTAAAGCATATTTATTATAAAATAAAACGATTTTTGTATTTAACTAAAGTAAAGCTCGTTATAAAATAGAAGCAAATTGATAGGTACCTTTATCTTTTTATATCAATCGTTGCTCATAGTGAACTTATTTTTAGTCTAAAATAAGATAATACTTGAGAATCTTTGCATAACAGCGTATACTTCGCTACCTCATTATTATGGGTGTAGTGTGAGAGGTTAGACTGCTTCTCAAATAGAACTGCAGCAAACTAAAAGCCTGACGAGGTTAATTCCATTAACATATTACGCCCAAGGCTTAAGCATAGAAATTTCGGAGAATTATTGACATGTCACGAGTATGCCAAGTAACAGGAAAAGGTCCTTTAGTGGGAAATAATCGTTCTCATGCGATGAATGCTACTAAACGTCGTTTTCTACCAAACCTTCAAACTCACCGTTTCTGGATTGAGAGTGAAAAACGTTTTGTAAAATTACGTGTATCAGCTAAAGGTATGCGTACTATCGATAAAAAGGGTATTGATGCAGTTTTAGCTGAACTTCGTGCCCGTGGTGAAAAGTACTAATAAGGAAACCATATCATGGCTAAAGGTGTACGTGAAAAAATTAGATTAGTTTCTTCTGCTGGTACCGGTCATTTTTATACCACTAGCAAAAACAAAAGAACCATGCCTGAAAAGATGGAGATCAAAAAATATGATCCTGTTGTTCGTCAGCATGTTGTTTATAAAGAAGCTAAAATTAAATAGTTTTGTATAAACGAGAAACCCAGCAAATGCTGGGTTTTTTTATATCTATCTAAAAACAAAAAATATAATTAATATCAAAAATATTACATCAATTGATCTTTATCTTCTATTAGAAAATAACCGAGCACTATTTCCGTTATTAATAGTATTATTTTTAAGTCAGTTTATAATTACTACCTGACTAGACGGCTATTTATGATGAATCATCATTTTTCTAGTTAAAATAAAAGCTTCCATTTTTATAAACAGAAGCTTTTGATAGTAATACACTAATACCTAGATTATTTTAAATATTTTTGTTCATAAGCTCTGGCTTTTGTATCATCAAATGCATTTTCCCAGCGTGCAATAACAATTGCCGCTAATGCATTACCAACCACATTAACAACAGTTCGACCCATATCTAAAATACGCTCGACTCCCATAATATAGCCTATACCTTCTAGTGGTATACCGACACTTCCGAGTGTTGCAGATAGCACTAATATTGAAGCACCAGGTACGCCAGCAATACCTTTAGAGGCTATCATTAGAGTAATAACAATAATAATTTGATCTATAATGCTTAAATCCATACCAAATAGCTGAGCTAAGAAGATAACGGTAATACTTTGGTATAAAGTCGATCCATCTAAGTTAAATGAATAACCGGTTGGAATAACAAAACTGGTTATTGCTTTAGGTGCGCCATAAGCTTCCATTTTTTCGATGATTTTTGGCAATGCTGTTTCAGAGCTGGCCGTTGAAAATGCAATGACTAATTCTTCTTTTAAAATTCTCAGTAATTTAAAAATACTAAATTTACAGAGTTTACACACAATACCTAATACTACTATGGTAAAAACAATCATTGCCGAATATACGGTCAAAATTAGTTTGAATAGTGGTAATAAAGATTCGAATCCATATTTAGCCACCGTGACAGTAATAAGAGCAAATACCCCAATTGGTGCATAACGCATGATCATATTTGTCACTTTGAACATGGTATCAGAAACAACTTTTAAGAAGAATACAAATGGTTCGCGTTGTTTATCTGGTAAAGACATTAAACCTAAACCAAAAAACACACAGAAGAAAATTACAGGTAAAACCGCACCATCCGTCATTGCTTTAAAAATATTGGCAGGAATCATGTCTAAAATCATAACAATAAGGCCATGAGGTTTTCCACTTAGTTCCTCCGCTGCTTTTGCATATTTACTCACATCAGTTGTGGCTAAAGTTGAAGAGTCAATACCTGCACCTGGCGCAAAAACATTGCCCCATAAAAGACCCAATAAAATAGCGATGGTAGTAATTATCTCAAAATAGAGTATTGTTTTAAATCCTAACGTCCCTAATCGTTTTGAGCCGCCGATACCTGCAATACCAAGTGTTAATGTACTTAATATAATAGGTAATACAATCATTTTAATTAAACGAATAAAGATATCACCCGCAGGTTGGAAAATATTAACGATAGAGAATTGATAATAAGAATGTAAAGGGTGAGTTGGAACAGAAAGTTCGAACAGATAAGCCCCCATTGCTACACCTAAGATCAAGGCAATTAAAATTTGCCACGCAAGATTTGTTAAAATTTTTTTTATAAAAAATGACATCAAATACTGTTCCTTTTCCTGATTTTCTAAAATAAAAAAGGATTAGCTATATTAACTAATCCTTTTTAATAATTAAAAATTATTCTTCGGATTCCTCTAATGAATCAGTCCGTTGTTCACCTTGGTTCGAGGGAAATTCAGACTCGTTATCATCATCCTCTGTTTCAGCAATTCGCTGCAATCCGACAACTTTTTCACTTTCAGCCGTTCGAATAAGCATAACACCTTGCGTATTTCGACCAACAATGCTCACTTCTGATACACGCGTGCGAACTAACGTTCCTGCATCAGTGATCAACATAATTTGATCGGTTTCATCAACTTGTACAGCTCCAACAACTGCTCCATTTCGCTCACTGACCTTAATAGAAATTACACCTTTAGTTGCGCGTGATTTAGTTGGATATAATTCTTGTTCAGTACGTTTACCATAACCGTTTTGAGTAGCAGTTAAAATTGCGCCATTACCTCGAGGAACAATGAGTGAGACTACTTTATCATCACCTTCTAATTTAATACCCCGAACACCGGTCGCAGTTCGTCCCATGCAGCGAACTTTATTCGCCGGGAAGCGAACAACTTTACCATTAGCTGAAAATAACATAATGTCTTCTGTATTAGAGATTTGAGAGACTTCGTCATCATTATCTGTCTCATCAACAATTACATCATCATTGAGCTCTTCATCATCAACGGTATCTGATGTTTCATTACTTGTTAGATCCACACCGATAAGTTCATCATCATCACGTAGGTTAATGGCGATAATACCACCACTACGAGGACGACTAAATTCAATTAGTGAGGTTTTCTTAACTGTACCTTGTGCCGTTGCCATAAACACACAATGTTCGTCATCAAATTCCCGAACCGGTAAAATTGCAGTAATACGCTCATCTGCTTCAAGTGGTAATAGATTAATAATTGGACGACCACGAGAACCACGACTTGCTTCAGGTAATTGGTAAACTTTCATCCAATATAATCGGCCACGGCTAGAGAAACAAAGAATTGTATCATGCGTATTGGCGACCAGTAGTTTTTCAACAAAATCTTCTTCTTTAATTTTGGTCGCCGATTTACCTTTGCCACCACGACGTTGTGCTTCATAATCAGAAAGCGGTTGATATTTCACATAGCCTTGGTGAGAAAGGGTAACAACCACGTCTTCTTGCGCGATAAGATCTTCAATATTAATATCAGCACTGCTAGCTGTGATTTCAGTTCGTCTTGCATCTTGGAATTGATCTCGAACCGCTTCGAGCTCTTCACGAATGACTTCCATCAATCTTTCTGGACTTGCTAAAATATGCAATAGTTCACCGATTTGAATAAGTAACGCTTTGTATTCATCAAGAATTTTTTCGTGTTCAAGACCTGTTAAGCGATGTAAGCGTAGATCTAAGATAGCTTGCGCTTGTGCTTCAGATAAATAATAGTGACCATCACGAATACCAAATTCTGGTGCTAATTCTTCTGGTCGCGCAGCATCATTACCCGCTTTTTCAAGCATTGCAGCGACATTACCTAACTGCCAAGCTTGCGCCAATAATTTAGTTTTCGCTTCGCTTGGCGTTGATGCAGCACGAATTAACTCAATAACAGGATCGATATTGGCAAGTGCTATTGCTAAACCTTCTAAAACATGGGCACGTTCACGAGCTTTACGTAGTTCATATATCGTTCGGCGCGTAACCACTTCACGGCGATGAAGCACAAATGCTTCAATCATTTCACGTAAGTTTAATAGTTTTGGTTGCCCTTTATGTAAAGCAACCATATTAATACCGAATGAAACTTGTAGCTGCGTCAAAGAGAAAAGATTATTTAATACCACTTCAGCAACAGCATCGCGTTTAACTTCGATCACAATACGCATCCCATCTTTATCTGATTCATCGCGTAGTGCTGAAATACCTTCTACTTTTTTATCTTTGACTAACTCAGCTATCTTTTCTATTAACTTTTTCTTGTTAACTTGATATGGAATTTCATTAACAATAATCGTTTCACGACCTGAATGGTCATCAACTTCAATGGTTGCTTTTGAGCGGATATAAATGATACCTCGACCGGTACGGTAAGCATTTTCAATACCCTTACGACCATTAATTAACGCTGCCGTTGGAAAATCAGGCCCATGAATATGCTCCATCAAACCATCAACAGAAATGTTTTCATCTTCAATAAAAGCAAGGCAACCATTAATCACTTCAGATAAATTATGTGGTGGAATATTCGTTGCCATACCAACTGCAATTCCTGATGAACCATTAATTAATAAGTTAGGGATACGTGTTGGTAACACGTCTGGAATCATCTCGGATCCATCATAGTTAGGTGAAAAATCAACGGTTTCTTTATCAAGATCCGTCAATAATGCACCTGCAAATTTTTGCATACGAATTTCGGTATAACGCATTGCAGCAGCAGAGTCACCATCAACTGAACCGAAGTTTCCTTGCCCATCAACTAACATATAGCGTAATGAAAATGGCTGTGCCATACGCACAATCGTATCATAAACAGCAGAATCACCATGAGGGTGATACTTACCGATGACATCCCCAACAACACGCGCTGATTTTCGATAAGGTTTATTCCAATCATATCCAGCTTCGTTCATGGCAAATAAAACCCGACGATGAACCGGTTTTAAACCGTCACGCACATCGGGTAAAGCACGCCCAACAATGACAGACATTGCATAGTCAAGATAAGAGGATTTTAATTCATCTTCAATATTAACGGGGGTTATCTCTTTGGCTAGTTCGGTCATAACACCATGTTCTCTTATTAATTTAGATCATCAAAATAGCTTATAATTATAGCATAAAAACACTATTAATGCAGAACTAAACTGTTTTTATTTCAACTTATTCACCATGAATAAACAATGTATTTTCAATTAATTGGCACAAGCAGTTTAGAATCATTGCATGCATCTCGTAAGCCATCACTTTTTTATAGGAGGGAACTCTAATTTCAATATCATTTTGGCTAAGTAAACCAATCACTTCACCACCATCAAAAGCGGTAAGTGCAACAATTTTCATATCTTTAATCACCGCCTCTTGTACCGCCCGTATAATTGATCGACTGTTACCTTGGCTAGTTGCTATAATCAAAATATCACCTTGTTGACCCAAGGCTTGAATTTGACGTGCGTAAACTTCTTCATGAGTGGCAATAGCGCTTAATAATACATTATCAGAAACTAAAGCTAAGGCAGGAATACTGGGTCTTTCTATATTAATGCTAGTCATCAATCGTGAGGTAAAACTTTGAACGTTTGCAGCGGAAGAACCATTGCCACAACTCATAATTTTATTGCCATTAAGTAAACCTTGAACAATGATATTGGCTGCTTTTTCGATTGATGAACCTAAAGACTCCGCCATTACAATTTGTGTTTGAATACTTTCAGTAAAATAATTTTTAATTAAATCTTGCACGTTTTTCACCTAATAATTAAAACGCATTAATAATCCATTGTTGATTTTTACCTGTTATGGCAAAAATATCAAACCTAAGCTCGGTATCTTCAATACTCAAATTTTCAGATAGCATCCAAAGTTGTGCTGCTTGCTTAATTTTCGTTTGTTTACTTAACGTTACCGTCATCGCAGCATCGCCAAAATTAGCATTTTTTCGATAACGTACTTCAACAAAAACCAGACATTGCTTATCTTGCATAATTAAATCAACTTCACCTAAGGGATATTGACTATTTTTAGCAATTAATAAAAGCCCTTGTTTAAGTAAGTATTGGCAAGCGATATTTTCATAATGCTTGCCAATTTGTTTATTCTTCGCTTGTTGTGGTAGTTTGAGTTGAACCATGAATATATTGTTGCCAAGACAATGCTCTTGTCACTTCACACTGATTACTTGTCGATAATTTTCCTGTCATTCCATCTAAAAAATTAGGTTGATAAGAATCTAATTGATTAAAGCGGTTTGCCAGTCTCCATGCATCAATGCCCATCGCGTATAAACGCAATAATGAATAATCTTTCTGAATATTGCTTGGTATTATTTCTAACATATTATCGGTGCGATTAATGATCATTGGAATATCAGCATATTCCGTTTTATTCATATCGTAGTTAAAATCATTAGATGCATTGGCTACATGGCTTTTTGAACTGGTATAAATCATTATCTGAGATAAGTTAGTTCCCGATTTAGCCGCCCCCATATCTAACATAGGTTTAATTAGGGTTAGTTCATCATAAGAAGAGTAGATATAAATAGCATCAAAACTAGCTGATTGTTCAGGCGGTACCGGCTGAGTAGTTGCATCATTGATTAAAATAGGTGAGCCACTCAGGCTGATTCCACTATTTTGATTCATATTCGCACTTAATGAACTTTTATTGCCAAAATATTGCACATAAGCTTGAGAATTATTAGCAGATAATTGTGACCATTGTTTAGCAAAAGTTTGCGCGACACGTTTGCCTAAATCATTTTGTGGCACAAGCAGTAGGGGTTTCACCTTACTTTGCGCATAAATATGATCGGCAGCATCCTTTGCTTCATCTTCTGGTGATAGTGCAAAAAAGCACATTTTATTCGTCGATATTGTATTATTATCAACTTTATTGAGTGCTAAAACCGGTATGCTTGGTGCTAATTGTTTTATTTTAACAACTTCATCTTTGAGCAAAGGACCAACGATGAGTTCAACATTTTGCTCTTTTGCTTGCTGAATAAGTGTATCCATTGGCGCACTTGTTGTGTCGAGTAAAACGACATTTTGCTGTGGTTCTTGCGGGAAGAACTTTATTGCATCACTGTAACCTTGCTTAATTGTGTCGCCGAATATACGTGATGAACCATTTAATGGTAATAATAAAGCTACTTTTTTCGCATTCGTGTCTGCGGCAGCTAAGGTCTGCTCACCAGTCAATATTGGTAGGATATTTTTAGCTGGATGATCTGGATACTGGGTTAGCCAATCAGCAACAGCTTGTTTTAATGCTTGCTTTTGTTTTTGCGTTTTCTCGGCTATCACTTCTGGTGTATCACCTTCTTGCGTAGTGGGAGCTTTACTGTTGTTTGTGTACGCATAACTTAAATTAATCCAACCTTGTAAAATGCTGTCATCTTCGTTGACAACAATTGAATTAATTTCATTTACGTTTAACTTGCTAAAGAAATTCCAAGTATTATTTAGTATCTGTTTTTTTTGATTTTCTGGCGCATATTTTTCTAATTCAGTATAGTCATGAGCTTGTGCATTAATCTCTTTATTTTTTTCATCACTACTGAGTTTAATAGTATAGTAACGGTATAACTGTGCTTGAGTTAAGCCTTGAGTAGAAAATTGATTAAAATCAAATGACTTTCCTGATTTTACTGCAATTTCACCAAGTAATAATGTTCGCTCTTGTTGTTGCTTAGCATCAAGGTGGGATGATATTTGCGATAGTAATCCATCAGCTTTAGCTAGTTGATTTTCTTTCACTAAAGCCTGAATAGCCATTAACTGCCAATTGGTTTTGGCGTAACCAGAACTTTTATCAGCTTGTGATAAATAATAACTAGAATTTTTATTCTGGTCATAATCAGTCATTACTTGTGGCTTATTGGCAGGACATCCAGCCAATAAGGTAAACAATGTAAGTATTAGCATTGCATAAAAGGACCGTTTTAAATTCATACACCTATTCTCTTGTAATTTGTTATCCCCAAATCCGCTGTACGTGCACAGTAATTTCTTCGCGATCATGATATAACTGTTTAGCCTGAATTTGGACGTTAATATGTTTACCATTTAATTCTTCATGAAGTAGCAACAAGTTTTGTGTTACTTCTTCATATCGTTTTTTCATTGGTAATTTCAGGTTAAAAATAGTTTCTCGACACCAACCATTAATAAGCCATTTGGCAATTAATTGTGTCACTTTAGTTGGTTTTTCAACCATATCACAGACCAACCAATAAATATTATGCTTTTTTGGCACAAATTTAAAGCCATCTTCACGATAATGTTTTACTTGTCCTGTTTCCATCAATTTTTTATCCATTGGACCATTATCAATGGCATAAACCATCATATTTCGTTTAACGAGTTGATAAGTCCAACCGCCTGGACAAGCACCTAAATCGACCGCATTTAAACCACCTCTTAATCGTTCATCCCATTCTTCGTATGGAATAAAAATATGGAAAGCTTCTTCCAATTTTAAGGTTGAACGGCTAGGCGCATCGCTTGGAAATTTTAGCCGAGGTATTCCCATATAAAATGGCGAATTATTTTGACTTAACGAATAGCCAATATAGCAACTCTGACTATTAATAAAGAATAGATGAATGACGGGCCTTGATGGATTTTCCACTTTCAATAAAATACGTTTATGTCTTAAAGCTTGACGAAGAGGAACAGTAAATTTACGACAAAATCCTATCAGTTCTTTTCCTTCATTAGTATCAGCTACTTCTACCCGTAAATCACCGGCTTTCTCTATTAAGCCTGATAATGAATCTATGATGGGAGAAATACGGTCATGGTTAGGTAGATCGGTTAATAAATCACCGGCTGCAAACATTTGCCGCGCAAAAATTAATGTTCGAAAAGATAACGTTTTAATCAAGTGTTGAGCATCACCATCTTGGTAGCATTCAAAAATAACATAACCACTATTTTCTTTTACTTTAGCAAAACCAAATACTGCTTTTTGTGATGCTTTATCAGTGATTTCAGCCGCACACTCTTTTTCAAATCCTTGGCGACAATACAAAATAATTTTATTTAGTTTTTGCATATTGTAATTTTTACTCTTCTTCTCAACACGATTTAATGAGCGGATATTAATCAGATTGTACACTATCTGTATATAAAGGAGCTTCACCTTTAGGGCGCGTTTTAAAACGTCTATGTAACCACATATATTGTTCCGGTGCTTTTAAAATTTCATGCTCAATGGCTTTATTCATAAACGTGGCAGCAAGTACATCATCATCGATTGGATAACCTTCAAGCACAGGCGTTACATCAACAATATAGTGACCTTTTTTTTCACGTTTAGGTGTAAACGGTATAATTGCAGGTTGCCCCAACTTAACGAGAATGCGAGTTCCGATTGTGGTTGCTGCTTTTTCAACAGAAAATAATGGTGCAAATACACTATTTTTAGGACCATAATCATGGTCTGGCGCGTACCAAAGTAATTCACCATTTTTTAATGCCCGAATCATACCTTTAGTGTTGTAACGATCTAACATATATTTGTTTGATTTTAGTCGGCCTTTAAGCTGCACATAGTCCATTACCAGATTATCATTAGGTCGATAAACGCCAACACCTGGGTGACTCATACCTAAAATTCGAGCACCTAATTCGAGTGTTAAGAAATGAATTCCAATTAATAAAACACCTTGTCCTGATTGCTGTACCTTTGTAATATAATCATCACCCACTATAGAAGAATGCTTAGCTAAACGTCTATCGGACCAAAACCAAGCCATACCCGTTTCAAAAATAGCTAATCCAGTCGAAATAAAATTATCACGCAGTAGCGCGTCGCGTTCTTGTTGTGATTTGTCGGGAAAACAAAGTTTAAGATTTTGTTTTGCAGTTTCTTTTCGCTTCCCAATTAACTTCATTGAAAGTAAACCTAATGATTTACCTAGTTGATAAATTATTGGATAGGGTAACAATACCAATAAATATAAAAAACCAATTCCTAACCACGTTAACCAGTAACGAGGATGTAATAAGTGCTTAGTAAAAACGGGACGAATTTCCTGATTTTGACTCATATTAAGATCAATTAATGATTTAAACAAAGTTAACTATTATATACCAATCTTGGCTCAATATGCAGGAAAATAACATTCCGATTGACAAAATCGGCTATTGTTACATGATGCGTTCAATCATAAAAATAGAGATTTAAAAAAATATTGGGATTAATTTGATTAATCCCAATAATACTATTGTTAACTTATGTATGAGTAAAAAAATAGATTAAACGTATTTTTTATCATAATACTTCAACATACTTTACACTGCGACTGGCGCCTTGATGGCAGGATAAGGATCATAATCAACAATCTCAAAATCCTCAAATTCGTAATCAAAAATTGTTGGCGGTTTACGCTTTATCAATAATTTTGGTAATGATCTTGGCTCTCGACTTAATTGCAGCTTAGTTTGATCCATATGATTTGAGTATAGATGGGTATCCCCTCCCGTCCAAACAAAATCACCAACCTCCAAATTACACTGCTGAGCAATCATATGTATTAAGAGTGAATAACTTGCAATGTTGAACGGTAATCCCAAAAATACATCACATGAGCGTTGATAGAGTTGACAAGAAAGTTTACCTTGCGCAACATAAAATTGAAAAAATGCATGACATGGTGCTAATGCCATTTGATCAAGTTCACCGACATTCCATGCAGAAACTATCATACGCCTTGAATCAGGATCATTTTTAATTTGTTCAATTAATTGAGTAATTTGATCTATTTGACGGCCATCGGCAGCTCCCCAAGCCCGCCATTGTTTACCATATACTGGGCCTAAATCACCATTTTCATCGGCCCATTCATCCCAAATAGTCACTTTATTATCCTGTAAATAACGGATATTAGTATCCCCTTTCAAAAACCAAAGTAGTTCATGAATAATAGAACGTAAATGACATTTTTTTGTTGTGACTAATGGAAAGCCATCTTGCAAATTAAATCGCATCTGATGACCAAAGATCGATAATGTACCCGTTCCAGTTCGATCAGATTTAGGTGTCCCTTCTGCTAAAATTTTTTGCATCAGCGCTAAATATTGTTTCATCGTTTAATCGCCTTACGGTTAAATCTATATGCATATAACAGAATCAAAATACCTCCAATAATCATTGGTAGGCATAAAATTTGTCCCATACTTATCATATTTAAGAATAAGCCTATTTGTTCGTCCGGTTGTCTAAAAAATTCTATGACAAACCGGAATAAACCATAGCAAAGTAAAAATAGACCAGATACAGAACCAACAGGTCTATGTTTACGGATAAATAAATTCAAAATAATAAATAATACTATTCCTTCAAACAACATTTCATAAAGCTGCGAAGGATGCCTTGGTAAAATACCATTAAGCTGAGTATAAAGAGAAAACCATTCAGGATGAGACTGTACATACATAAAATCAGCATGAGACGAGGTTGGAAATAGCATACCAATATGTGAGTGCGTTACGCGTCCCCACAATTCACCATTAATAAAATTACCAAAACGTCCAAACATTAACCCAATAGGAACTAAAGGTGCCACAAAATCAGCTACTTGCATAAAGGTTTTGTGTGTTATTTTAGCAAAAATCGCAATGACACAAATCGCACCTATTAAACCACCATGGAATGACATGCCGCCTTCCCAAACTTTAAACAAAATAACCGGATCTTTAATAAACGCATCAAAGTTATAAAACAAAATATAACCAAGACGGCCACCGATAAAGAGTCCTAAAAAACCCCAAAATAATAAATTTTCAACCTGTTGTGTAGTCCATTGACTATTTGGCTTTCTTGCGCGGCGCTTAGCTAAATAAAGCGCGCCCAATACACCAAATAAGTACATTGCACCATACCAATGTAGCGAAATAGGACCAATTGAAAAAGCAATTGGATCAAAATTAGGAAATTGTAAGTATTGATTCATTTTTTTATACGCTGTTTATTTTTTCGTTTATGAGCAAAGAAATTAAATCGTTTCTTTTTAGAAACATTAACTGTTGGCACTTCTATCTCTGACTGTATAGTAAAAACTGGCAAAGAAAATTCTTTCATTGCTTTTCGATAGACATCACGTTTAAAGGCAATAACTTGACGAATAGGATACCAATAACTCACCCATTTCCAATCATCAAATTCTGGAGTCGAAGACGTATTAAGATTAATTACTGATGTATCAGAAATCAATTCTAATAAAAACCATTTCTGCTTCTGCCCTATGCATACAGGTTGATTTTCCCAACGAATCATTCGTTTAGGTAATTTATAACGCAACCAACCATTAGTTACAGACAAAATTTTCACATCTTTGGGTAATAATCCTACCTCTTCGTTTAATTCACGAAACATTGCCTGCTCAGGCGTTTCGTTTAGTTTAATTCCGCCCTGAGGAAACTGCCAAGAATTTTGTCCATAACGACGAGCCCAAAGAACTTGACCATACCTGTTACAAATAACTATTCCTACATTTGGACGGTAGCCATCATTATCGATCACTGACTACCTCAAAAAATTATTTTTCTATATCTAAATTGTTTCATACATACAGAAATAAATAAATAGGAAAATGAATTTATCAAGCAAATATACTTTTAATCAGCTATTTTTTAGATGATTTAGCGCTTATAACAATGCTTATTATAGCAAAGTGAATTTATATGACTAAACTACCAAGAAAGCCGCATAAGTTATAAATACTTCATAATGCACTACTGAGAAAAATATGAAATCGCATCTTCTATTGTTGTGATTTAAATATTACATATGGTTACTGATGTTGTACCAATTTGGAAATAGCTTTACGTTCACGAATAGGGGGAACGCGTTGCCATAGATTAGTCGGTGCTTCCAGCTTAGTCGCTATAGCTGCGGCAGTATAGAACTCTTTTAACTGAACACCTTGAGCGAGTTTATCTATAGCTTGTTGACTAATTACGCCTTCAACTTGTACCCAATAAG
>NZ_JAFNON010000011.1:0-83901 GCF_026536245.1 Gilliamella sp. B2824
TTGCTATTGTCAATCGCAAAGCACAGGTCGTAGCCACGCAGTGAACGAGCGGGCATTTGACGCAGTGACCTATTGACAACCCACCAAGTTTTATCCTTTAGTGCAGGTGGAAAGGAACGCATAGCGAGCCTTTCCGCTTGGACGCCCCCAAAAATTTGTTTATAATTCAGCCGTTAATATCACCAAAACTACCTAAGGAGTGCAGTATGCGAGACCAAAAAGAAAGAATTGATAGAATGGAGCGACGCTTAAGAAATGAGTTTAGACATGCTTTGGCAGTAAATTTAATTACACAAGAACTACATGACAACTATCTGCAGGAGCTTAATGAATTAACGTCTTATATTTATGAAAGATATAAAGATAGTTTTACTTTTCGTGCTGAAGACTGGCGTAAAATCAATAACTATTATGAAAAAATCATTGGATTGGATTTTGTTCGTAGTCGAACAAAAGAGGGGTTAGAAGATGACTGGCTTATAGAGATGTAAATAATGACAGCAGACAATATTAATCGACTGTTCGAGCAGATACAGCAAACTGATGATAATCAAAGGATTTCGAACTTTACACAAACTAATGCAAACTTTCCGAAGAACCCTTATACTCAAGAAGTATATCAAGCAAATGATTTATATTCAGATGGCCACAAAAAGGGGTTTTCAGAGACTCGCTGGCTAACTGAGGGTGAAATACAAATTCATAATTTGCAGATAAAACCGGATGAAAAAAATAACTTTTTTGAAAGTGATTTGTATAAAGATAATGAGTATTATGAAAATATTAAATTTTATAATGTAGAGCAGCTGGATAAAGCATCCTTTGATAAACTTCCACCAGCAATTAAGCCGGAAAAACAGTGGCAGGAAAATTTAAAAGTCGAGCAATTTATAGCAAGTCAGGGGGTTAAGGTTTTACATAACAGCCCGTCAAATCCTCGTTATTATCCCAAATCACATACTATCCATATGCCCGATAAATCGCAGTATGAGACTGCCGAAGCATACTATAATGATATCTTTCATGAAATTGGGCATTCAACCAGTCGGGAATTAGACAGAATACCAAAAACGTACGAACAGGCAGAATTATTTGCCGCCAGAGATGAATTAGTCGCCGAAACATCGGCGATGAAGCTCTGTAATTTAACGCTAATTTCATCAGATAAAACAAACAATTTAGTTTACCTTAAAATATATCTAAAAGAGTTTGGTGATGATAAAGAGGTTCAAAAGGCAGAATTAGGCACAGCATTGATTGAATCAGATAAGGTATTGGCGTTAACCAAAAGTAAATATTTAGCGGCTAAAAAACAGTATACAACGATATCAAGTCAAATGTTAAACCGGACATTAGATATTGCCGGAAAAAAGCTAGCCGAAAAATCGATTAGTCATGGAAAAATAACATCAAAAGGTCTGGAGCTGGGGGATTAAACGATATTGAAATTGGGAATGTTACAGCACGCTTAAATTTCCAATATAAGAAAGTGCGCATAATGCCTATTATGATTATTGACCTGTTTTTATGCCACTTATACTACGGCAAGCTTGTTATTTATTATTTTTAACGCTCTATAAAACCAAATCAGCTTCTAAAGGAAAAGATTTGACGACCAACCGCGTGAATAACTTACCTGCTGCTTACTGAGTTAGATAGATGTATTGCTTAAATTTTGATCTAATTGTATGCTTGCGGCTCCGATGCCCGATTAAGACCATATTTTAACATATTTTTACTACTCCTTGTAGCTAATTTGATTAACTTTTTAAGAAAATACAATATATTAGCTTTTATATATAGATATCTAATGCAACTTTTTTGTGCGTGATAATGTCAATAATGCGGTTCAATCGTAAGATAGAATATAAAAATTGTAATGTGTATTTATGTTAATTTTTGTTAATAATCATCAATAGCAACGTTATAAATGCATCTTAAGCCTACAATTTAATGACGAATACCTACTAGTATTAACC
This sequence comes from Gilliamella sp. B2824, assembly GCF_026536245.1. Taxonomy (NCBI): domain Bacteria; kingdom Pseudomonadati; phylum Pseudomonadota; class Gammaproteobacteria; order Orbales; family Orbaceae; genus Gilliamella; species Gilliamella sp. B2824. Next base: position 1,980 of record NZ_JAFNON010000011.1, read on the forward strand.
ATTAACTTAATCAATGAATCTTTTGCATAATTATCATAGTATTTTATGGTTACCGCGATGATTATCCACCAGTGAAAAGGTCATATGCTACCTTAATTTGTTGCGTAATATATTCTAATTAATTGATTATTTTTAAGTGGACGCGTAAGTTATAACTATTTTTGCAACAAAATTGATAAGTATCAGAAAAAGTACAATGTTGCCCACTATTTCTGCGTAAGAAACTCTCTTTATACTATGAATTGCTGATCATAGTATAAAGAAAGATAGACTAAATTATCTGACATTTATACAGCCTTAATCCAGACGTTAGCGTTTAGAGTTCGATGCCAAATTTTATAAACCACCTATACGGCGTTAATCTACGACATTTAAATGTGTTAAAAACATATGAGTTTCTAAACCACCTATACGGCGTTAATCCAGGTAACAGCTGAAGCTAAAGACCAACGCCATTTCTAAACCACCTATACGGCGTTAATCTTTTTTCCACGGTATCGATATGGATTTGAAAGTTTCTAAACCACCTATACGGCGTTAATCTAGAACCAGACATACTATAACGCCTGTCTGATAAAAGACAAACTACATTTTTCTTGCTAAAAACCCTTTTTTTGAGCTTGCTTTTAATACATTGATTTTATTTAATTTAAATTTAAGGTAAAAAAAAGGGTTAAACATAACGATTTTTTTGCGTGTTAATTTAGTCAAAAAATACCAAGGATCGGTTCATTTTTATCGGTGATTTCAAGTTAGTTATTGAATTTGTGTATGAGCTTTTTAAAAAGAACAGATATGATCTCAAATCATCTGGATAATAGTTAAAACCGAGATAGATCTTAATATAACAAAATTAAATATTACTCATATGTTACTGTGAAAATAGTTTTATCACTCTCTAAGTTTAGATAAGGGAATCATCGGATTCCCTTAATTAGACGGCTAACAGCATAATCAACATTACCGAATTAGCTACGTTTACGGTTCATTATAAAAATCAATTAATTAACAAATATTGGCTTTTTTATGATAAGGCCATAATATTAATCAAGTTTTGGATGTTGATCGACTAAATCTTGTCGTTGTTCTTGTAATGATTCAATTTGCTCATCAATATCTTCAACTTTTTGTTCAATTGAATCAAAATGTTCTGTTAGAATTTCGTTTGCTTCAGACTTGTCAGATGCCGCTGGGGTTGCACCTCTTAAAGGTTGGTTAGCAGTTTCATTCATTTTGAAACCAGTGATTAATCCTATTAATGCGACCACCATTAAATAGTAAGCTGGCATATATAAATTACCACTCTCTTCAACAAGCCAAGCGGCAGCAGTTGGTGTCGCACCAGCGATCAGTACCGAGATATTAAATGAAATAGCAAGGGCACTGTAGCGAATACTCGTTGGAAAAATAGCAGGTAAAATTGATGCCATCACACCCGTAAAGCAGTTAAGCAGTACGGCTAATATTAATAAACCTAAGAAGATAAGACCAATAACATCGCTATTGATCATCGCAAAAGCGGGGTAAGAAAGAACCAGTAATCCTAGACTACCACCAACAATAAAGGGTTTTCGACCAATTTTATCACTAATCAAACCAATCACAGGCTGCACAAATAACATGCCAATCATGATAGCAATAATAATTAAAACACCATGATCGGTAGGATAATTCAGATTATGTGATAAATAACTCGGCATATAAGTCAGTAACATGTAATAAGTGACATTGGTGACAATGACTAAGCCAACACAAACCAATAAGCTTTTCCAATATTTGCTGAAAATTTGTTTAAATGACAGAGTCGTTGAGGTATCACTATCGCTATTTTGCTGACTATTGGTTGAATCTGTATGCTGTTGAAATGCTGGGGTTTCTTCTAATGCATGCCGTAAATAAAGACCGATTATACCTAAGGGTAAAGCAAAGATGAATGGAATGCGCCATCCCCATTGATGAAATCTTGCTTCGCCAAGTAATGTAGAAAGAAGCACAACTAATCCAGCCCCAACTAAAAAGCCGGCAATCGAGCCAAAATCAAGCCAGCTACCCATAAATCCACGTTTGCGGTCCGGTGAATACTCAGCAACAAAAATAGCAGCCCCTGAATACTCTCCCCCGATAGAAAATCCTTGGGCTAATTTGGCCACTAATAATAAAATGGGCGCAGCTATGCCGATAGAGGCATAAGAAGGAATTAATCCAATACAAAAGGTACTTAAAGACATGATAATAATGGTAACAGAAAGGATTTTTTGTCGACCCAATTTATCACCTAAAACACCAAATACTAATCCGCCTAATGGACGAACTAAAAACGGCACCGAAAAAGTTGCCAAAGCAGCAACAACTTGAATACTCGGTGATGCATCCGGAAAAAATACTTGACCTAAAACATAAGCCAAAAAGCCATAAACGCCAAAATCAAACCATTCCATCGCATTACCGAGTGCTGCTGCAATTATGGCTTTTTTTAACTTACTATCATCGATGATAGTAATATCGTTAATATTTAGAGGCTTACTTGTCGATTTTGATATTTGCTTCATAAAATACACCTATTGAATACTAATAAAATGATATTAAAAATGCAATTAAGCAAAGTGATTAATATCGATTTAATGACCAATTAAACTCAATTTCAAAATATGTATTGACTTAAATGTAGAACAAAATCTTGTAAAGACAAAAGAAGGTACTTGATAATAATTATAAAACGAATATTTTATTGATTACGCTAAAGCTAATTCACTGACAACAACATCCATCTATCTAGTGGAAATTGAAGACTAATTATAACAACATCATTAATTTTTGCAAAATCCACCATAAATCAAATTCGATTTTTAAGCAGTGTATTCATCTTACACGCTAATTATTTATCCTGCAGATAATTAACAATTACTCAGCCAAATGATCTCGATCACTGCCATAAAATAAAAAGTATGCCATGTTCAATGGTGAAATGATAATACTAAAACTGCTACATAAATCACTATTATGGCGTAATGATGTTGTGCTAAGCTAATTAACCAACTAATTATTCTAAATATTTTTAATGCTAACCCGTTGCGATAAATCACAGAATGAAATAATAAAATGGTAAATAATTCACTCATCGCTCTACCATCTTTTAATAAAACTGATGAGTGTTGTCAGTAATCTAAATAAAAGCTTGCTGAGAGAGTTGAGTGATGAATTGAGTTACCATGATCTAATATGCTCACAACGAAAAAGATGGGAAAAATATTAACTAGTGATTAAAGATAATAATAATCATTAGGTTATAATTAAGCAACGTTGAATTTTATCAATTTAAGATGATAATCATCACTGAACCTAGCATCCCGGTAAGTTATCCATTACAATAATCTAACTATAACTGATGAGGTACCCCTATGCGCTGGAGAGACCAAAGAGAGAGTGATAATATTGAAGATCGCCGCTCACAATCAGGAAGTGAATTGGGAACAAGGATCCCAATTAAAGGCAAAGGGAAAGTTATTTTATTTTTAGTGGTATTAATTGCTGGCTATTATGGTGTGGATCTAACGAGTTTACTTAATAGTAATTTGATTGATTCAAGTAATACTGAGCAAACAATTACTCAATATAATGACCAAGATCCCGATGCAGCAAAATTTACCTCGGTTATTTTAGCCAGTACCGAGGATTACTGGAGCCAACAGTTTAAGGCTTTAGGTAAAACCTATATTCCCCCCAAATTGGTTCTTTATACCGGCTCAACACAAACTTCATGTGGTACTGGGCAAACCTTTATGGGACCTTTTTACTGTAGCATAGATAAAACCGTCTATTTAGACACCTCTTTTTATCAAGAAATGAAGCAGCGACTTGGTGGCGGCGGTGACTTTGCCCAAGGTTATGTCATTGCTCACGAAATAGGTCATCATGTACAAAATTTATTAGGTACGTTTAATAACATTGAGCAGCTCAAACAAACTCAACCAGATATTAATAGCAACCAGTTATCGGTAAAATTAGAATTACAAGCAGATTGTTATGCCGGTTTATGGGGTAATGCTATGCAAAAACAAAATATTCTTGAAGTGGGTGATATCGAACAAGCCTTAAACACAACACAAGCCATAGGCGATGATCGCTTACAACGGCAAAGTAATGGTTATGTTATGCCTGATAGTTTTACCCACGGCACATCCAAACAACGTTATACTTGGTTTAAAAGAGGATTCGACAGTGGATCTATTAATCAATGTAATACCTTTGATCAATAAGTAAATAGCAAAAGGAAGTGATATGTTTGATAAATTAGTAAACCGCGTCTTATTAGTTAATGATGACGGCATCGATGCTCCCGGCATTAAAATATTAGAAAATGTTGCCCAAAAAATTGCACATGAAGTATGGGTCGTTGCACCAATTATCGATCAGAGTGGGGTTTCGTGTTCAGTTAGTTTAAAAACCCCTTTTCGCGTAACCCAGCGAGATGAAAAAAGATATGCTGTTTATGGCACCCCCGCTGATTGTATGTTATTTGCAATCAAACATTTAATGGTCGATAACTTACCTGATCTGGTTTTATCTGGAATAAATTGTGGTTCTAATGTGGGGTTTGAAACCATTTTGTCTGGAACCGTAGGTGCGGCAATAATGGCAATGACACTTGGTATACCAGCCATGGCTTTTAGTCAAGTGAACACAGAAGACATGCAGCCAACCAATTGGGATTGTGCAACTCATCATGCTCAAGAGGTTATAAAAAAACTCTATACATTAAATGTACCTGACAACATCTGCTTTAATATTAACTTTCCATGTTGCTCGGCCAAAGAAACTAAAGGATTGAGAGTAACCAAACAAGGAGAAAGTGATGCCAGCCAATTAGTCCTAACGCCAACTAAAGATCCTGAAGGACATGATTATTATTGGTTTAGAGCGAAACGTAATCAACAAATATTAGGAAAAGACAAAGAGCTTGATGCAGCTAACAACAATTACATAACCATTACACCTATGGGCTATGAAAGAACTCACTATGCAATTTATGAAAAATTAAAACAACAAATCAATACCGATGAATAAATAGCTATGTCTTCCTAATCTTAGGAAGACGCTCATTTTAATAAGCTATTATTAATGATTTTATTAGTCCTTTTTTACCAATGCACAAAACACTAATGAAATAAAAACCATCGCGAATGCAATCCAATAAATTATTTCGTGCCCATAAGATTCAGAAATGAAACCTTGAATCACGCCGGCTAAAATGATACTGCAAATAATGCCGTTATTAAATAAAGTTGATGCAACGCCCATTCTAGTCGGCAATAAATCTTGAAAATAGATAATACCAATATTAGCCACAATGCCAATAAAAAGGGCGTTAAACAACTGCAAAGCAAATAACGCAAATTGGCTGGTACACAAAATCATCCCAATATAAAATAGCAAACCACAAATTATAGCGATAAAAAATAAATTTCGTTTACCAATGGTAGGGACCAAAAATCCCGCTATCAACATAACTGGAATTTCGATGCCTGCCGCCAAGCCCATTAAATGACCGGGTAAAGATTCATATAAGTGTAATACAGAACTGACATACAATGGCATATCAATGATATACATCATATTGGCGGTCCACATAAATATCGTTGAAAGCAGTAAGAAAACCACATTTCGATTTTTATATATTGGTTGGTTAGCAGCCGCTAAATCAATAGTATTATCTGAATGTGAAATAGGATTTTTTTCCACAGAAGGTAAAAAGATTGCAACAAATAAGATCGCAACCATAAACATGCCTACTGCACATAAATACATCGAGGTAAAACCAAAACTAGTGGCTAAAGTAAAAGACAACGGTGGACCAATCACCCACGCTAAAGAGAGCTGGGCACGAATCAATGAATTAAATGCCACAACATTGCGCCCTGTCTTAACCGCATATTCCCGTGCTAAAGCAAAAATTTGTGGCATGGCTGCGGACGCTAACGCGGCGAAAAAAACACCCAATGTAATGAGAACATAATAGTGACGTGAAAAAGCGAAAATTAAACTATTGGCAACACCCATTAAACAACAAAATATGACAATATTACGTCTATCACCTTTTTTATCTGAATATTTTGCTAATAAAAAGCTACCAATAATACATCCAAATGCATTGATCGAGAAAAAAAGCCCAACTAAACTAGGTTCAACATTAACTTCTTTTGATAAAAATAGACTTAACGTTGGTGACTGTAAGGCTCCTGCAATACCAATAATAAAGGTATTGAATAAAAAAGCCGCAAAAATCACACTTGAACGTCGACGAAGCGAGTAAAAATTAGTCATATATGCTCTCAATCATTGAAATGAGCATGATTATATACTCAAAACTGTTGCTAATGTATAAAAAATCAAACTTTAATCTAGCTACCTAAAATAGATTCTTAGCGTTTTTTCTAATATTTAAGTTAGCTGGTAACACCACATTTTCAATATAATTTTATGAAAAACCTGATTAAGATCGGTCTGATTAAATAAAAAATGATTTATTTTTATTCAATTGAGAGTACAATCAGAATCATCAATAAAATGAGGTAACGTTATGTTATATAATAACAAATCTGAAAATAGTCACCCTATTCATCAAAATGATTGCCATGATGATTGTCAAAATATTGCGCACAACCATGATCATGATTCTCATCATTCACATGAAAATCATCAAGCTATTGACTGCTGCGAAAATCAAAATAGCTGCAAAACTCAAGCCAATGAATATGATGAACCGACAGACGATCCCGAGCGGCAAGGCGAACACATTAAGTTAACTTGGACAATTCAAGGAATGGACTGCGCACATTGTGCTCAAAAAATCGAAAATGGTGTTAAAACGTTACCTAATGTTAGTCAAACAAAAATTATCTTTTCCACAGAAAAACTTATTGTATTTGTACCTCAAAAAAATGAACAGATTGTAAAACTTATCGAAGATAAAGTGACTGAATTAGGCTATACACCCATTTTTGAATCCTCACCAGAACAATCAGTTCAACATCAACATTCAAGTATTTTGAATAAAAAAGAGTTAATCCCATTAGCACTATTAGGGACTTTAATTGTTGTCAGCTATATTTTACTGTTAGTAAATCATCAAGTCGGACAATATGCATTTATTATAACGGCCATTATTGGTTTACTACCGATTCTAAAAGAAGCCATCGTTTTAACACGTAGTGGAACACCATTTGCGATTGAGTCGTTAATGAGTATTTCGGCCATTGGCGCACTTTTTATCGGCGCAGCTGAAGAAGCAACCATGGTCATATTTCTGTTCATGATTGGTGAAATGCTTGAAGGCGTTGCAAGCAATAAAGCTAAAAAAGGCATTTCATCGCTAGTCCAACTTATGCCAGAAGAGACAATCATTATTATTGATGGAAAACGAAAAACAGTCGCAAGTCATACCCTAAAACCGAATGATATTATTGAAATATCATCGGGTGGAAGACTACCGGCTGATGTTATTTTGATTAGCGAACAAGCCAATATTGATGAAAGTGCACTAACCGGAGAATCAATACCCGTCAATTATCTTTGCGGCGATAAAATTTTAGCAGGATCATTGGTCGTCGATAATACCGTACAACTAAAAGTTATTTCTGAAACAGGACAAAATGCCGTTGATCGTATTTTACAATTAATAGAAGATGCTGAAGATCGCAAAGCATCAATCGAACGCTTTATTGACAAATTTAGCCGTTACTATACGCCATCTATCGCCTTATTCGCATTTTTAGTCATATTCATTCCACCATTGATGATGGGCGCCGACTGGTATACTTGGATCTACCGTGGACTTACACTATTGCTTATTGGTTGTCCTTGTGCCTTAGTGATATCAACCCCTGCCGTTATTACCTCGGCCCTTTCTTGTGCGGCTAAACAAGGCGTTTTAATCAAAGGCGGTGCAGCACTTGAACATATTGGATCAATTAAAACGATTGCTTTTGATAAAACCGGAACCTTAACCCAAGGCAAACCGCAAGTTACAGATATTATTGATGGTGACAAATCTACCAACGATTTACTTGCTATCGCCGCAGCCATCGAAAGTGGTTCGCATCACCCACTGGCGAAAGCCATTGTTGAATATACTCAACAGCTGCAAATTCAATTCAAAGAAGCAGATAACCGTAAAGCGATCGCCGGTGTTGGTATTCAAGGTCAAATTGGTCAAGAACTGATTTATATTGTTTCGCCCAATAAAATAACGACAGTATCAAATGCTATCACTGATCAAAATAAGCAGATCATTAATCAATTAGAAAACGCCGGAAAAACGGTAGTTGCTGTAGTCACAAGTGATAAATTATTAGGTATTATTGCTTTACAAGATGTGTTACGTAATGATGCCATTTCTGCAATTAATGAATTACAACAATTGGGGTTAAAAACTTTAATGCTCACCGGTGATAATCAACGAGCAGCTAAAGCCATTGCAGGACAACTTAATATGGATTACTTAGCAGAATTATTACCTGCCGACAAATTAACTGAAATTGAAAAAATTGGTCAAGATTCTGCAATTGCCATGGTGGGAGACGGTATCAACGATTCACCAGCAATGAAGGCTGCAACAGTTGGCATTGCAATGGGCAGTGGCAGTGATGTTGCACTTGAAACGGCAGATGCAGCATTAACCAAAAATAGTTTATTAAGCTTACCTAAATTAATTCGCTTAACGCGTTTTGCTAACAAAAATATTAAACAAAATATTACCATTGCATTGGGTATAAAACTGATATTTTTGGTAACAAGTTTACTGGGTTATACAGGGCTTTGGTTAGCGGTATTAGCTGATTCAGGTACGACGGCAATTGTGACCGCTAATGCATTGCGAGTGTTAAGATTTAAAAAATAAGGATTAGGATTTAATACTTAATCACATTAATTAAAAACCTATTGACTTAGATACAATAGGTTTTAATTTTGTGTTACATTTCATCACTTCTTAGCGATATTTCGCCGCCGATGTAAGTCATGATTTTGCCATCTTGTTCAAGTTTTAATGCCCCTTGATCAGTAATTCCTTTAGCAATACCGCGTATAATATTGTCACCGATCAATAATTTTACTGGACGGTTAGCAAAATTGTCGAGCCGATCCCAATCTTTTATAAACGGCGCTAACCCTTGCTGCTCAAACTGAATCAATTTAGTTTTTAACGTTTTCGCAATTTGAGCAACCAATAAATTACGATCAAAATTACCTAAATTAGCCCATTTTTGATTAACAATGTTAACATCGGGATTGGTCATATTTAAATTAACACCCACGCCAATAACCACATGCGCACTATCGCCGGTTTTACTCGCAAGCTCAACTAAAATGCCTGCTAATTTTTGATCTTTAAGATAAAGATCGTTTGGCCATTTTACTCTCACATCTTGCCCAGATATTGATCTTAATGTATCGGCAATAACAATCCCAACAACTAAACTTAATCCCATAGCAGCAGCAATACCTTGCTCCAATCTCCAATACATTGAAAAATAGAGATTTGTTCCAAAAGGCGCAAACCATTTACGCCCCCGCCGCCCTCTTGCTTGAGTTTGAAATTCAGCGGCACAACCATCACCTGATTTTAACGTTGTAATACGATCAAGGAGGTATTGATTAGTTGAATCAATGATAGGTAAAACTTCAACAGCACTATCTGCTCCATAATACTTATCGATTTTCTCTTTTTTCAAAAGTTCGATAGGCGCAGCCAAGCAATAACCTTTTCCTTGAACAGAAAATAGCTCAATTCCCCATTCGCGCAGAATTTTAATATATTTGTTAATCCCTGCTCGGGTGATACCAAAATACGAAGCTAATTCTTCTCCCGAATGAAACTCACCATCAGCTAATATTTCGATCAATTTAAGCGGATTTTGGTTATTACGCATTAGTGCCTCGCTTGATTAATAATAAAATAAAAAAATAGATTGAAACTACTGTAAAACTCACAAATAGATAACTATTACTTGTTTTATCCATAATAAATGCTATTACAGCAGGTGCAACAAGACTACCTAACGTATTGGTCAATAGCATAGCTTGATTCATAGCAACAATGTCTTGCTTTCTTACACACGAGCAAGCCCATGCCATTGAAATCGGGTAAATGGTATAAATTGTTGCACCTAATAAAATAATGGCAACAATATCAAATAAATTAAATACCAACATTAGGCAAGCTATTATCATTAGAAACGATTCAACCAGTAAAACAAGACGACGACCATATTTATCAGCACACCAGTTAGCCGGCATTTGTGCAACAACGCCAGATAAAATAAGAAGAATCATCCAATTGGCAACTTCATTATCACTGTAACCTAAATGGGAATAATAAGCTGGCATCAGTGAATATAAAGAACCAATTAACATACCGGCAATAACGCACCCCACTAACCCGAGTCGAGAGGGTTTATTTACAATCATAGGTACAATATTAAAACTACTGTTTTTTCGTTTAGGCAGTTTATAGTGGGTCAGTAATATAAATAAACTCGCTAGTCCCATCAAGACTGCCACTACAAGGCCAAAATACAGCACATTTTGTGGAAAATACTGTAATAGTGCTTGCCCTAAAACGGTGCCTAAATAGTAGGTTGTTAAATAAACCGCTAGCATTTTACCCCGTGTTCTAACGGTGCCTGTGACAAGTATACAACTTTCAATAACCACCCAAGTTACAGCACAAGCAATACCAATTAAAAATCGCCAAATTGCCCAGCTATAAAAATCTATTGAAAAACTCAAACCTATGGTTGCAATGGCAAAAATAATACAACTATAGGTATAGGTATACCTAGCGTTAAATCGGTTAATAAACCAATTCGCCATAATCGTCCCAATTAAGTTGCCAGTAAAATAACTTGAGCCCACTAAGCCGATTTGACCAAGTGAAAACTGGTGCCCAACTAACCACAGCGGCACTTGTGTATTTAACGCCGACAACGAAATAGTCACAAATAACAAACTTGTTAATAAAATAGGAAAAGAATAAGAGTGTTTCATGAATAATTAATTATAAAAATTTATCTACATTAATTTCACCAGTACGGCCAATAAAACGAATTTCAGGTGATAAAGTCACTGAAAATTTTTCCAATACTGCATTTTTGACATAACGCGCCAACGCCACAACATCTTGCGCTGTTGCATTATTTTTATTGACCAATACTAATGCCTGTTGTTGATGTACTGCTGCTCCACCAATTTGAAAACCTTTAAGACCACATTGATCGATTAACCATCCAGCGGCTAATTTGACTTGATTGTCAACTTGTGGATATATAGGCATTGCTGGGTAAATTTCAAGTAATTTATCGGCAACAATTTTATCGACAACGGGATTTTTAAAAAAGCTTCCACCATTACCTAAAATTTTAGGATCGGGTAATTTACTGCGTCGAATCTCACAAACTTTATCAAAAATTATTTTGGAGGTGACCGTTTGGGGATCAAAGTTTTTTAATTCACCATACGTTAATACTGGTTGCCACTGTTTTGATAATCTAATGCCTACATATATAACAGCATAGCCATTGCTATAACGGCGCTTAAAAATACTTTCACGATAACCATATTGACCATCAGTAACAGTAATAATTTTACCTGTCGCAAGTTCAAGTAACTGCACATAATCAGCCACTTTTTGAAACTCAATGCCATAAGCACCAATATTTTGGATTGGCGCCGATCCAACACACCCAGGAATTAAAGCAAGATTTTCTAATCCTGCTAACTGTTTTTCTACCGTCGTTGACACCAAATCATGCCAGATTTCACCAGCGCCAACGTTTAAAAGCCAAGACTCTTGTGTTTCAGTAATCGTGATGCCTTTAATACGATTGACAACCACAATACCGTCATAATCAGCGGTAAACAGTGTATTACTCCCTTCACCGATGATCATAATGGGCTGATTTTCTTGATTTTGATCCCAAACTTGTTGTAATTGCTCAACGGTTGAAACGGTAACGACACTTCGAGCATAAACCGTCAGCCCAAAGGTATTTGGAATTTTTTGTTTCATCACTCACTACCTTTAATCTCTTTATAGAGATGTGCTAATTAAAATTAACCTGCATCATAATTGAATTAAGAGCGTTTTTATTATTTGATTAATTAACTTTAAGATTTTTAGTCTATATACGCTTTTTATTCGAAATAAGCTCAGCATTTAAATATCGGCAAAGCATTGTGTAATGCATTATATTTTGCATAAAAATGATTATTTTACCACAACGATAAATGATGTTTTATTAATTATTCAAACGCTGATAAATAAGCGAATTAAAGTAAAATACATTCAATAGGTTATAGTGTAATTAAAACGCGTTGTGCTAAGTTACCTGTCGACTAAAAAAATAAGAATAACTGACCAATTTTGAATAAATAATCGACTAAACTGATGGTTTGATCTTTTTTGTTTTCATTTATCATGTATCATAACGAGCTAGCGATCTTTTTATAAATCGTAGTAAAATTCTAGCTTGAACGATTGAAACATAGCTATAATGATTTAAATCATATTTATATACTTAATAAATGAGCACATAATCACGGTTTTAGGGGCTGTTATTCCTTATATTGTAGTGAAGTTAAGTTTATTAGAAGTCAGAGGAAATTATGAAAAGAGTTTTTATTATGATCCTTGATTCCTTCGGAATCGGCGGTGCAGAGGATGCAAAAAAATATGGGGATGAAGGTGCTAATACACTAGGTCATATTGCCGAAGCTTGTGCATTAGGTAAAGCAGATCACGGTCGCAAAGGTCCACTAAAATTACCAAACTTAGCTAAACTAGGGTTAATTGAAGCTGCATACGAATCATCGGGAAGTTATCCAAAAGGCATGAAGACTGAAGGTAACATCATTGGTGCTTATGGTTATGCTAGCGAAATTTCTTCCGGTAAAGATACCCCGTCAGGACATTGGGAAATTGCCGGTGTGCCTGTATTATTTGATTGGGGCTATTTTACTAACACCACAAATAGTTTCCCCCAAGAATTGTTAGATAAAATTGTCGCACGTGCTAAACTCCCAGGTTATTTGGGTAATTGTCACTCATCAGGTACGGTCATTCTTGATGAACTAGGTGAAAAGCACATGGCTAGCGGAAAACCAATTTTTTATACCTCAGCTGATTCAGTCTTTCAAATAGCTTGTCATGAAGAGACCTTTGGTTTAGATAGACTTTATGAAATATGCGAAATCGCACGTGATGAACTTAATAAAGGTGATTACAACATTGGGCGTGTTATAGCTCGCCCATTTATTGGTAAAAAAGCGGGTGAATTTGTTCGCACAGGTAACCGCCATGACTTAGCCGTTGAACCACCATCACCAACAATGATCAAAAAACTGGTTGATGAAAAACAGGGTACTGTAGTATCAATCGGTAAAATTGCCGATATTTATGCAGAGGTTGGCATCACTAAAAAAGTTAAAGCAACAGGCATTGAAGCATTATTTAATGCATCGTTAGAAGAGATCAAACAAGCCAAAGATAACACTATCGTGTTTACAAACTTTGTTGACTTTGACTCGTCATACGGCCATCGCCGGGATATTGCTGGTTACGCCGCAGCGCTTGAATATTTTGATAGTCGACTACCTGAAATGCTAGCTTTAATTCAACCGGGAGACCTACTTATTATTAGTGCCGACCATGGTTGCGATCCAACTTGGACAGGAACAGATCATACTCGTGAGCACATACCTGTTTTAGTGTATGGTGATAGTGTTCCAGTTGGTTCATTAGGTCATCGTAAAACCTTTGCAGACATCGGGCAAAGTGTTGCGGACTATTTTGATTTATCACCAATGGATTATGGTCAATCATTTATTAAAAAGTAACCATTTTATTTAAAGTAGGACAATTTTTTAGAAAAAGATATTCAGGAGATTTTGATGTCTACCCCACATATAAATGCTGATGATAATGCTTTTGCCGAAACAGTTTTAATGCCAGGCGATCCGCTTCGAGCAAAATTCATTGCAGAAACATTTTTAGAAAATGCAAAAGAAGTGACGAATGTCAGATCTATGCTAGGCTTTACCGGCGACTATAAAGGTAAAAAAGTTTCGGTTATGGGGCATGGAATGGGTATTCCATCATGTTCAATTTACGCAACAGAACTCATTAAGTTTTATGGTGTAAAAAATATTATCCGAATCGGTTCATGCGGTGCAATTAGCCCTAATGTGAATGTTGGTGATGTCATTGTAGGGATGGGAGCGTGTACTGATTCAAAAGTAAATCGTCAACGTTTTAAAGACAATGATTTTGCAGCCATTGCTGATTTCGATCTGACTTGTCATGCGGTTAATGCAGCAAAAAAATTAGGTGTCAATGTTAAAATTGGCAACTTATTTTCAGCAGATTTATTTTACAGCGTTGATGCTGAAATGTTTGATGTAATGGAAAAATACAACATTTTAGGTGTTGAAATGGAAGCGGCAGGTATTTACGGTGTCGCAGCTGAATATGGCGCCAAAGCCTTAGCTATTTGTACTGTATCAGATCATATTCGTAAAGGTGAAGCTATGTCGGCAGAACAACGACAGCTCGGCTTTAAAGAGATGATCACTGTTGCTTTAGAGTCGGTATTACTGAATTCAAATTAAATTAATGGCAGAATTTCTGCCATTTTTTTTGATCAATAATTTATGTAATAAACAGTGTTGGCATTGAAATAACTCAGTAACATTTCATTACTAACCTGTTTTAAGTTACCAAACTGCATAAGTTAATTGTCTGAAAGTTGAATACTTATCAGACGTAATAGTTAAAATTTGTTCATTAGTTTTAACAATAGGGTATAAAAGATCTCGCTTAATAAGGAATCGAAATGAATATCAAGGTACAACTTAAAGTCATATTTTTCTTACAATTCTTCATCTGGGGTAGTTGGCTTATTACTCTGGGTTCTTATATGATGGAGACACTAAAATTTAGTGGCACAACTGTAGGTTCAGTCTACGGCACAATGGGGATCGCTTCTCTATTTATGCCGGGCTTACTTGGTGTAGTAGCAGACAGATGGATACCGGCTAATCGCCTATTTATGCTTTGTCATTTAATTGGTGCAATTACACTATTTATTGCCGCATCAATCACATCTCCATTTATGATGGTGGCAGTCATGCTAATTCATTGCCTAGCGTTTATGCCTACTATAGCAATCTCAAACTCAATTTCGTACTCTTGTTTAGAATCAAAAAACCTTGATGTTATCAGCCAATTTCCTAGTATCCGAATCTTCGGCACCATTGGTTTTATTGTGGCAATGTGGTTAGTGAGTTTTTTAAAATTAGAACTGAGCAACATGCAACTTTATATAGCAGCAGCAAGTTCTATTTTACTTAGCCTGTATTCACTAAGTTTACCTGTTAGCGCAACAACTAAAAATGACAGTCAAGAAAAATCATTGGTCAGTTCATTAGGATTAGATGCATTTGTACTATTTAAACAACCAAGAATGGCAATATTTTTCATATTTGCTGTATTACTCGGTGGTATTTTACAAATCACCAATACGTTTGGTAACCCTTTCTTACGTTCATTTGCCGAGATTCCACAATATTCCGATAGCTTAGTGGTACAATACCCATCAGTATTACTTTCCATTTCGCAAATTTCAGAAGTTGTATTTATCCTATTTGTTCCATTTTTTATGAAACGTTTAGGTATTAAATATGTCATGTTAATCAGTATGTTGGCATGGGTATTACGCTTTGGCTTATTTGCCTATGGTGATCCTTCTCCAGTTGGTTTTGTACTATTGCTATTATCAATGATTGTTTATGGTTGTGCATTTGATTTTTATAATATTTCAGGATCAATGTATGTTGAAAAATCGGTTTCACCAGCGATTCGTAATAGTGCACAAGGTCTATTTATGATTATGACTAATGGTCTTGGTGCTTATTTAGGTTCAACTATCAGCGGCATTGTTGTTGATCATTACACGACTGCTGGCATTATTGATTGGCGTACCATTTGGCTTATTTTTGCTGGTTACTCATTAATTCTTGCTATTATCTTTTTACTGATCTTTAAAAACGATACAAGTAAATTAACCACAGCTAAAACAGTAAGTTAAATTACTATACCAACAATTAAGTTATCATTTTGTTAATGATTAATGGTAATACCTAGTAGAAATACTAAATATTACCTTTATTCAATTAAAAAACAGCTTAATGATAACTTGATTGTGAAAATTCTATTTATACTATATTAAGGCAACAAATCAATTCGTTGCCTGTTTATGACTCATAAATGGTTAGCCACCTCACAAAATTACTAAGAAGTCACATAAAATGTATGGAAATGTTGATCCTTATCAAGGTAGAATAAAGCAAACAATGTAGATAACTTAAGATTCACGAAAATGTTTTAAAAAACTGATTAATCATGATTCCAGCGCTCAATACGCTTAGTTAACAAGATAAAGACTCGATGAATAAGCTAATAGTTCCAAAAGTAATATTACATGAACACGTAGAAGGTAGCATAACGCCTTTAATGGCTAAAACGTTAGCCGATAAAAATCATATGCCATTTTCCCCATCATTATGTTATTCATCTGGCGAATATGATAAAGATGCTTACCCTTACGGACGATACCGCTATGACGAAACTGATTTTGTTCAGTTTATTCAAACTTATGATACTGTTTCCAATTTTGTAAAAACGCCCGAAGATTATTACCTGATTACCTATGATTTTTTGTATCGAAACGCCAAACAGGGATTAATTTATTGCGAACTCTTTCTTTCGCCTTATCATATCTGCGCAACAGAAAGTGAGGGTGAAATCATTTGGGATCAAGATAAATTTCATCAAACATTACAACAAATGGATAACGCCATTATTGATGTACAAAAACAATTTAATATCACGGTAAGATACCATGTTATTGGTGTAAGACATCTTGGCGCTAAACTAGTTTACGATACGTTGCGATTTATTGAAAGGAATCCTCATCCATTTATCACCGGATTTAATATTGCTGGTAATGAAAAGTCAGGGCATTTTGATGATTTTGAAAAAGCTCATCAGCTCGCATCAAAATTAAACTTAAAAAAATCTTATCACGCTGGCGAAATTGAATCGGCTGAAAGTATCATTAATGCACTTAAACATGGAGCTAGCCGCATTGGGCACGGTATTCGCGCCATTGAAGATCAAAATTTAATTCATCAATTAGTGACTCAAAACGTCACGTTAGAAATAGCACTAACCAGTAATCGTATTTTAGTCAATGAATTACAAGGTGACCTTCACAATCACCCAATACGACAACTGTACGAAAATGGCGTTCGTATAACCCTTAATACCGATGATGCCGGCATTTTTGGTACAGATATTGAGAAGGAATATCAACTTGCCCAATCAATGTTTCATTTTTCAAGATTAGAATTACTCGATATCACCCTGTGTGGTATTGATGCCGCTTTTATTGAAGATTCAATCAAAACACAATTAACCGATTATGTTTTGTCATGCTTTACACTAGCCGATAAACAGGACCTGAAACAGGCCATTGCGGGTACAAACTATCATCCTGCAATTGTTGCAAGATTTACTCAGTACCAAAAATTATTATTGAAAACAAGTTAATGGATAACAAAGCCAGAGCAATAGGAGATCTACATGAAACAATACAAAATCACATTACCCCTTTTAACTCTATTAATTTCTGGCTCACTACAAGCAGCAACAGTTGATTTAAGAATTATCGAAACAAGTGATCTTCACGGTAATATGATGAATTATGATTACTTTAAAGATCAATATATTGATACTTTTGGGTTAGTAAAAACCGCTAACTTAATTCATCAAGCAAGACAAGAAGTCAAAAATAGCGTTTTGGTTGACAATGGTGACCTTATTCAAGGTAGCCCAATGGCCGATTATGCTAAAAATAAAGGGCTCAAACACGGTGAAATCCATCCAGTATATAAAGCATTAAACACCCTTAATTACACAGTTGGTAATATCGGCAATCACGAGTTTAATTTTGGTTTAGACTTTTTACAAAAAAGCTTATCGGGTGCTAAATTTCCTTATGTTAATGCTAATGTATATGATGCAAAAACCAATAAGCCTTTTTTCAAACCCTACATTATTGTTGATACCCCAGTAATGGATACTGATGGGCATAAACATACAATCAAAATTGGTTATATCGGCTTTGTCCCACCGCAAATCATGCAATGGGACAAACTAAATTTAGAAGGTAAAGTGGTTGTAAAAGATATTACCGAAACGGCTAAACACTTTGTGCCAGAGATGAAACAGCAAGGTGCACAGGTGATTATAGCTATTGCACATTCTGGTGTATCAGCAGACCCGTATAAAGCCTTAGCCGAAAATTCTGTTTATTATTTAAGTCAAGTCGATGGTATCAATGCTATTATGTTTGGTCATTCGCATGGTGTTTTCCCGAGTGACGATTTTAAATCCTTACCTAATACCGATATTAAAACAGGCAATATCAATCATGTTCCTGCGGTCATGCCGGGCCAATGGGGTAGCCATTTAGGCATTGTTGATTTAGTACTCGATGGCAATAAGGATCATTGGCAAGTCACTTCAGGAAAATCCGAAGCTAGACCAATTTATGACATCAAAAATAAAAAAGCACTGGTTGAGGCCGACCAAAATATTGCTAACGTATTGAAACAAGATCACCAAGCTACCCGTGAATTTGTCAGCAAACCAATTGGTAAAGTATCAACCGATATCAATAGTTATTTAGCATTGGTGGAAGATACCCCCGCTTTACAAATCATTAGTGATGCACAAATAGCTTACGTAAAACAGTTTGTTCAGGGCGATCCTGATCTGGATGGATTACCTATTTTATCAGCAATTGCACCCTTTAAAGCCGGTGGTCGAAAAAATGATCCTTCAGCTTATGTGGATGTAAAACAAGGTGATCTCACGTTTAGAAACGCAGCCGATATTTACTTGTATCCAAATATCTTATCTGCGGTAAAAATTACAGGTCAAGATGTCAAAGAGTGGCTGGAATGTTCAGCAGGAGTCTATAATCAAATTGACGTACAGTCTGATAAACCGCAATACTTAATCAATTGGGAGCACTTTAGAACTTATAATTTTGATACCATTGATGGTGTGGATTATCAAATAGATGTAACACAACCCGCACGTTACGATGGCAATTGCCAATTAATCAACGCCAATGCTGAACGTATTAAAAATCTCACTTATCAGCAAAAACCAATCGATGTTAAACAGCCATTTTTAATAGCAACTAATAATTATCGGGCTTATACCGGTAATTTTCCTGGCACGGGCGGTAAAAATGTTAAATTCAATTCGCCTGATGATTTAAGAGTCATTCTTTCGGCATATATTACAAATACCACAAAAGAAAAAGGCGTGGTAAATGTTAACGCCGATAATAATTGGCAAATAGCGCCAATATCGAGTCAAACCAAATTAGATATCCGCTTTGAGTCTTCACCAAGTAACGAAGCAAAAGCGTATATTGAACACAATTCGCTTTATCCAATAAAATTTATCGATAAAGACAATTTAGGCTTTGGTGTATATCAACTAGACCTACAATCACCGGCAAAAAATCAATCCCAAATAACTAGTACAATTGAAACTAAAAAGGACTAACACCATGAAAATTGAAAAATTGATTGAACTTGCTAAAACTGCCCGTTCAAAAGCCTATGTTCCTTATTCTAAATTTCAGGTGGGTGCAGTACTTATCACCGAAGATGACGAAGCGATTTTAGGTTGTAATGTTGAAAACGCCTCTTATGGATTAGCTAACTGTGCAGAACGCACCGCCATTTTTAAGGCCGTGTCGGAAGGTAAACGAAAATTTAAAAAATTAGTGGTTATTGGTGATACAGATGGCCCTATTTCACCTTGTGGTGCTTGCCGCCAAGTGATTAGCGAATTTTGTGCTAAAGATATGCCCGTTATATTAACTAATATGCAGGGAAAAATTCAAGAAACCACAGTAGGTGAATTATTACCTTGGTCTTTTTCACCGAGTGATTTAGATTAAATCTTATTTAGTGAATAAGATTGATAATAAAATAATTTTAATAACCTAGCTATTATTAAAGTTATGTTAATTATGTCGACACTATTTGACAAATATAAAGTGACTCACTTTATATAAATTTAAACATACTAACTTAATTTATTGATATTAAGAGAGAAATTTAATGAGATTTGTAGATATTATTGAAAAAAAGCGTGACGGTCATCCCCTTACAACCGAAGAAATCCAATTTTTTATCACCAACTATACTAATGGCACCATTCCTGACTATCAAGTTAGTGCACTATTAATGGCGATCTATTTTCAAGGAATGACATCAAAAGAGTGTGCCGATTTAACTAGCGCAATGATGCACTCAGGTGATACGGTTGATCTATCCTCGATTAAAGGTATAAAAGTCGATAAACACTCAACTGGCGGTGTGGGTGACACGACAACTTTAGTTTTAGCACCTTTAGTTGCGGCATTAGATATCCCTGTTGCCAAAATGTCAGGACGTGGCCTTGGTCACACAGGTGGAACCAATGACAAATTCGAATCCATTCCAGGATTTAAAATTGAATTAGGTAAGCAAGAATTCATTGATCAAGTTAATGAAAAAGGCGTTGCGGTAATTGGGCAATCAGGCAACCTAACACCAGCAGATAAAAAATTGTATTCACTACGCGATGTAACAGGAACAGTCGGTTCTATTCCGTTGATTGCTAGTTCCATTATGAGTAAAAAACTAGCCGCCGGCGCCGATGCCATTGTGCTTGATGTCAAAACCGGTGATGGTGCATTAATGAAAACCATGGAAGACTCTGAAAAACTAGCACACGAAATGGTGAATATTGGTAATCAGATTGGGCGTAGAACCATGGCGATTATCTCGGATATGTCACAGCCACTAGGTTTTGCTATTGGTAATGCCCTTGAAGTCAAAGAAGCCATTGATACCTTAAAAGGTCATGGTCCAGCTGATTTAACCGAATTGGTCTTAACGCTTGGTAGCCAAATGGTTGTGCTTGCTAATAAAGCTAAAACATTAGAAGAAGCACGAGAAAAACTGCAAGAGGTCATCAAAAATGGCAAAGCTATCCAAAAATTCAAAGATTTGATTGAAGCACAAGGCGGCGATAGCTCGGTTGTTGATCACCCAGAAAAACTCGCTAGCGCGCCTTATCAAATCGCCCTACCAGCATTAAAATCGGGTTATGTTTCAAGAATTATTGCAGATCAAATTGGGATTATTGCTATGCAATTAGGCGCAGGTCGTGCAACTAAAGAGGATATTATCGATCCAGCTGTAGGCATTGTATTACATAAAAAAGTAGGCGATAAAGTCACCGAAGGTGAAGCGCTACTCACTATTCATGCTAATACAGACAAGTTAGATGCCATTAAGCAAAAGCTTTATGACAATATCACTATTAGTGATAGTGCTAAGCAACCTCAGCTTATTTTTAAAGTAATAACTGAATAGGCGTTTTGCATTAGGATTTAGGAGACACCATGAAGTATTTAAAATTAAATAAAAAACTATCACTGCTGATTGTTTTAGGCTTATTTTCGGTTAATGCAATTGCTGTTGTGGCAACTAAACAGCCAATTGGACCTAACTGGGAAAAAAATAAAACTTATCAATTTACTATTTTACATACCAACGATCATCATGGCCGATTTTGGCAAAATGATATTGGCGAATATGGACTTGCAGCCCAAAAAACGGTGGTGGATGAAATTCGTAAAGAAGTAGCAGATAAAGGGGGTAAATTACTGCTACTATCTGGTGGTGATATTAATACAGGTGTTCCTGAATCTGATGTACTACAAGCTAAGCCCGATTTTATTGGTATGAACGAGATTGGTTACGATGCAATGGCTGTTGGTAATCATGAATTTGATCACCCGCTAACGATTATTCGTGAACAGCAAAAACTAGCGCACTTCCCTTTTCTATCTGCCAATACTTATTTTAAAGATACTGATAACCGAGTCTTTGATGCCTATAAAATGTTTGATTTGAACGGCATTAAAATAGCCGTTTTTGGCTTAACAACAGACGATACTATCACGCTTGCTTCACCTAAGAATACCGATGGTATCGAATTTCGTAAAACACTACCCGAAGCGCAAAAAGTTATTTCTCAAATAAAGCAAACTGAACGCCCCGATATGATAATAGCCGTCACACACATGGGGCATTACGAAAATGGTGAACATGGTTCAATGGCACCCGGCGATGTTGAATTAGCCAGAGGTTTACCAACCGGTGAATTGAATATGATTGTCGGTGGGCACTCTCAAAACCCTGTTTGCATGGCAAGCCCTAATAAACGTATTACTGAGTATGTACCCGGCACGCCTTGTGCGCCAGATCAACAAAATGGCACTTGGATTGTTCAAGCTCATGAATGGGGCAAATACGTTGGTCGTGCGGATTTTATCTTTTTAAATGGCAAAATAACCTTACAAAATTACCAACTGATTCCAATCAATCTTAAAAAAGAAGTGGATAATGGTAATGATACTAAACGACTTGAATATTACACTAAAGAGATACCACAAGATAAAAAATTATTAGAAACCTTACAACCTTATCAAGAACAAGGTAAACAACAATTATTGATTAAAACAGGTGAGCTCACTGGCCGATTAGAAGGTGACCGTAGTGTAGTGAGATATCAACAAAGTAATATGGGACAACTCTTATTAAGTGCATTTATTGAAAAAACCAATGCTGATATCGGCATCATGTCTGGTGGTATGATTCGTGACTCACTCATTGAAGGCGATATTACTTACCGCGATATTTTAAAAGTTGAACCATTTGGCAATAGCGTAGTTTATTTTGAATTAACCGGCAAACAATTACTTGATTATTTGAAAGTCGCATTAAGTAAAAAACCGGGTTCAGGTGGCTTTACTCATTTAAAAAATATTAGTTTAACGCGTACTGGGGACAGTATCGATAATGTAAAAATTAAAGATGAACCCATTGATTTACAAAAAACTTATCGAATTACCACACTTGACTTTTTAGCTGCGGGTGGGGATGGCTATCCGATAACCAATACCTTACCAACTTATGTTGATACTGGATATCGAGATGCCGACGCAGTAAAACAATATTTTGAGGCACATTCGCCTATTAATGCATCCGATTATGAGCCTAAACCATTCATTACGGATAAATAAACAAGAATTGATACGATGAAAATTTTGTTGTTAAGTTTAGTAAAAAATCATTAAGCATAAAAATATTAATATTTTTAACTATTTAGCAACAAAATTTAATATTAACCTAAGTTTGCTCTACTTAATGTAAGTATCGAGGTAATAATGGACATGACTGAATTTCAACAAAATTGTTATAACATAGTGACAGATCCCAATTTGTCGCCAAAACAAAAATCTAACTTACTCGCTTTAGCTGCCGAAAATAATTTACCTTATGTTGACTTGGATAGTGAGACTAAGCAAGCTTTAGATGAACGTGTAATTTGTGATATGTATGAAGGTCATGCCCCTTACAAGCCGCGATATGTATTACCTGATTATGCAAAATTTCTTAAGCAAGGATCAGACTATCTAGAACTTGAGCCGGCAAAAAGTTTTGATGATGCATTAAATATGCTGACAATTGCTTATCATCATGTTCCATCTGTCACCGGCATGCCCGTTTATTTAGGTTGTTTAGACCAAGTGCTCCTTCCTTATGTTGGTAATTTAACACAAGCCGATCTTTACCCGCGATTAAAACGTTTTTGGATTATGCTTGATCGCAATTTACCTGATGCGTTTATGCATGCCAACATTGGGCCGACCGACAATGTTATTAGTCGAACAATTTTACGCGTCGATCGCGAACTTAAACAAGTTGCCCCTAATTTAACGTTTATTTATGACGAAAGTATCACACCCGAATCTTTACTAAATACCGCCATTGAAAATATTTGCCAAACAGCCAAACCACATATTGCCAATAATATGATGATAAAAAACGATTTTGATGAAAAAGGCTATGGGGTGGTAAGCTGTTATAATTCGTTACCCGTTGCCGGAGGTGGCAGTACCCTTTCAAGAATTAATTTAAAGGAAGTGGCACTACGCAGTAAAAATATTGTCGATTTTTTGCAAAATACCTTACCTTTCTACTGTCAATTACAGCTGAATTTAATTAAAGCCCGCTCTGCATTTTTATATGAAAAATCCAATTTCTTTCAAAATAGCTTTTTGGTAAAAGAAGGGTTGATTGATGCCAATCGTTTTGCGCCTATGTTTGGGGTCTATGCCATGGCTGAAGCGGTGAATATTTTACAAGAGAAATCTCACTTAACCGGTCGCTACGGTGTCGATGAAGATGCCAATGAGCTGGCTGCCACTATTTCTAAACAACTCGCTGACTTTGTTGATAGTCATGAAATTAAGCATGCTTGGCAGGGTAAAGCCATGTTACATGCACAGTCAGGCATTAGTACTGATAGAGGAGCAACACCGGGATTACGTATCCCTTATGGGCATGAACCGGATCCGGTTACCCACATTATGGCACTGTTTAAACACCATAAATATTATGCGTCTGGTATCAGCGATATTTTAACGATTGATGAGACCATTAAAACTAATCCATTAGCCTTAGTACAAATTTGTAAAGCGGCATTCAAATTTGGTTTTAGAGAATTTACCGCGAATATAAGTGGTAATGATTTAGTTCGAGTAACCGGTTATATGGTGAGATTATCGGATATCAAAAAGTATAAACAAGAAGGCTCACGGATTAATACCACATTTTTAGGTAGTGAAGCGGCCGAAGATACTGAAAACAATAGCTATCTATGCCGTACACCTCGGGTAATTAGTCATGAACAAGTCATGGGCAATCGTTAATAAACTGTTACCTTTTTCTTGTGTTGATGGACCAGGCAATCGCTTGGTCATCTTTTTGCAAGGCTGTAATTTTAGATGCTTAAATTGCCACAATCCTTACACCATATCGTTGTGTAGTAATTGTGGTAGTTGCGTCGATGCCTGCCCACATCAAGCATTAACTTTTGATAATCACAACGTCATTTGGCAAGCGTCGACTTGCCAGCAATGTGATACCTGCATAAATACCTGTAGCCATAGTTCAACGCCCATGACTTACCGTTACAGTGTTGAAGATATTTTGCAAACAATTCGAAAATACCTACCTTTTTTGACAGGAATTACCTTTAGTGGTGGTGAAGCCACGATACAACTCCCCTTCATTACAGAACTTTTTAGTGCTATTAAACAAGACCAAGATTTAAAGCACTTAACCTGTTTTATAGACAGTAATGGTTATTTGTCACAATCTGGCTGGCAAAAAGTACAACCTGTACTTGATGGTGCAATGATTGATCTGAAAGCTTGGGATAGCCAAATACATAAAAAACTAACCGGTCGAGATAATTATCGAGTAAAGCAAACTATCGCCTACCTGGCGAAAATCAACAAACTCTACGAAGTGAGATTTTTAATCATTCCTGAGCATACTGACTTACAACACAATGCCACACATCTTGCACAATTTTTAATAGATATCGATCCCAATATCAAAATTAGAATAAATGCCTTTCATAATCATGGGGTACACGGCATAGCCAAAACTTGGAAACCCGCCACGCAAGATCAAGTCGAACTTTTTGCCATGCAATTAAAAAATAATGGCTTACATAACATTACGCTCCCAAGCGTCTATTTGTAAGATTGATAAGGAGTAACATAACGATAAAATTCCTAAAATTAAAACGTCCCCAATCTGTTTCAGTCATTCTTCACGGCCCAAAAGATCGACAAAATACTCAATCGATACCACAAGCTTTACGTTATACATCGGGAGAATGGCAGAATATTGGCAGAGCTCAAATTGTTCAGATAAAGTTATTATTCGTCAGAATTGGTAAGGTAAATTCGCAACTGGATTACAGGATCTTTTACCCGCCTTATTACAATAAATTCAATGTTAAGTAACCATGAATTGAGCAATAATCAAACTGTTCTTATATAACTCAAATATGGTATTTAATGAAGGTTTACAGTGGTGTGTAAACGGCACATACGGTTGAGATCAAAATGATTGAGTTCAAACATCCTTGTTTGATACCTCTGTCCTTGTTCTGTTATTGTTTCTGATTTGGTAAAAAATGTGATTGGCTCAGATAAATAACAACAAATATAGTATTCATTATCGAAGTGAGTATTTTTAACGATATCACCTTCATCACTGTCTACTTGTTTGAATGTTGTTTTTTGATTTTCGGATAAAGGCAAATAGAGTATATCCGAATAAAAACAACCTATGTTCATCACTTGTTGGGAATAAGTGATGCTTTTCTTAATCGCATTAACCTCGGCTGAAGATAATGCTTTAACATCTTGCGTATTAAAAAAAAGATGAAATACGAATATCGTAAAAAGTAATGTAAAAAACATTTGTTTTTTTTGGGTAGTATTGGAATCAAACTTGAATATATTTTTATTAATAAAATACATTATCGATCTCTTTTTTATCATAAAAATACCTTCTCATGTCTAATATAAACTTTCTGATTTGATAAATTATAAATTTCATCAGATTAATATTTAACACATGCAGTATATGCCACATCAGGTTCAACAATAACATTACCCTCGACTATCCCTACACTATAATATTTGTTATTACCCATTACATCTTTTACTGATGATTGTTCATTTGTGAAATAGAATTCATAATAGATTAAATTTTTCAAATTTAGCAATCCAGACATCATATCTCGACCAATAATATCTAAAGGTGCATAAAAGTAGACTTTACCCCATTCTGGCGTTAACCCTTCACCGATTGCTCTTTTATACCCATTACCTTTTATATAATAGTTATCGTTAGTTGTGGGTATGTAAGATAAAGGAGAATTAGAGATCTCAGCTCGTGTTGGCAATCTATCACTATTTTGTTGACATAATTTATTTGAGTTTGCCCAATTACCAGGGGGATTATTTAAGAAATATAACCAATGATTAATTGAAAAAGTATAATAAAATTGTGCTGAAGTGCGGTTATTTGTGACTAAAATTACAAATTCATCACCTTGATTAGGTACATTATTGGTAAATTTAAATTCACTTTTAGAATCAGCGTTTGAAGCACGAGCAGTATTCACTAAGGAATTATTAGGATTTTTGACCAAGGTATAACTATAATCCGATATTGGATTGACGGGTACAATTCTGAAACGAGCCTCTGGAAAACCATAAGTTGGAAAATGATTTCCATTTGAATCTGTTGCTGTTGCCTTGAAGCCTTGATGAAAGGTAAATTGATCACTGTTATAAGGAGGATCAACACTTATTGTATCAGCGCCATAAGGAGCATAGTTATCCCCTTCATTCCAACCATTGTTTGTAATCAATGCCAGTACGCCCGGTCTGATATAACAGATACCATCATCAGCACTGACTTCAAATGTTTTAGACACTTCTCTTGGTTTTGAGGTGTCAGGCATACCGTATTGGGTTTTAGCAATAAATGTAATGGTTACCTTCACCGATAAATTTGCATTAGTCGTCGATGAAGTGCACACATCACGACCAAGGGGTGCAGTGGAATCAGAAGCAATAATGTTATTGTTTGGGTCAAGCCATTGAGCATTAATCGATTGAATAATGAAACTATCGGTACTCGACAATTTATCACCATCCACATCATGAATATCACTGTCATTTAAACTCGAAATATCGACACCAAATGAATAAAGGCTAGGTGAAGTATTGTAAGCAACAGAAATCTTATTTGCGCTACCTGGCGAAATAACGACTGGATCGAGATCGTCTAATTTAAATTTGATTTGAATTCCGTTTAACACTTTAGTTTCAGCGCTTGCAAGAATATCTGGTTGATTACCATGAATAGAGTTCACTGTTACAACACCGTTACTCGCTATTGTTGTATGATTAAAAAATAATAATATAAATAAAACTAGAATTTTTATGTTAAATCGAACAAAACACACTTTTTTTGTATAATATATAATGTTATTCATTTCTTAGCCTCTATTCATTAACTTATCCAAAGTGTTGAGCAAGATTATTGAGTTGAAGTTTGAACGAACAAATTAATCATCATTTGATAAAAAATTGTGAAGTTTTAACAGTTATCGATTATTGCTTTTTGTTAATGTTTAACGCTATGCATCTAAGTATAAATAGATGTTGTTTTGAAATTACTGCTAGATGCAAAAATAGTTACTATTTTTTTAAAAATCCA
Organism: Gilliamella sp. B2824; assembly: GCF_026536245.1. Taxonomy (NCBI): domain Bacteria; kingdom Pseudomonadati; phylum Pseudomonadota; class Gammaproteobacteria; order Orbales; family Orbaceae; genus Gilliamella; species Gilliamella sp. B2824. The sequence continues at coordinate 30,330 of NZ_JAFNON010000011.1, forward strand.
ATCTTATGTTTCATTTAAAACTAAAATAATGACATTAAAAAAATACAAAAGAAAAGCTAACTAAAGAAAAGAATATGTTGGTTATACTAGAGTATAAAATTAACCTTCTATTTGGCGCAAAAAATTTAAACCGATTAAACTTATTCACCCAAAATAGAATATAATTTGTACAATTATATTCTAAAAAAAGTAGATTTCAAAGTTATTTCTACAAACGATAAAAATGTAAAAAATATCAAATAGATTGAATAAAAGGATGATAAATCATCATCCTTTTAATACGCTAGAATAAGTTAAAGCAGATAGAAAAGTCATTATTTTCCTTTTTTAAAAGCAGCAGCAAATGCATTGCCCATTGCACTATTGGTGCTTGAAGGTGCATTGTGATTTTTTAGCGCTTGATTGCTACGATGCTGGCTTTTATTTGCTTCGGCTTTAGTGGTCACCGCATCATCTAAACGCATGGTTAATGCAATGCGTTTACGTGGTATGTCGACTTCAACCACTTTAACTTTTACAATATCGCCAGCTTTGACAACCGATCGCGGATCTTCTACAAATTTATCTGAGAGAGCTGAAATATGCACTAAACCATCTTGATGAACACCAATATCAACAAATGCACCAAAATTAGTCACGTTAGTAACAGCACCCTCCATTATCATACCCACTTTAAGATCATCTATTGTCTCGATATTATCGGCAAATTGTGCTGTTTTAAATTCTGGTCTTGGATCGCGACCCGGTTTATCAAGCTCTTTAATAATATCTGTGACTGTTGGCACACCAAAATGATCATCGACATAATCAACCGCTTTTAATGATTTAAGATAACTGCTATCACCCAAAATCTCTTTTAAGGATTTATGATTTTTTTCTAAAATCCGTTCAACTACCGGATAAGCTTCAGGATGCACAGCTGATGCATCGAGTGGATTTCTACCGTCCATGATCCGTAAAAAACCTGCACACTGTTCAAAAGCTTTTGGTCCTAATCTTGCAACTTTGAGTAATTGTTTACGGTCAGAAAATTGACCATTATCATTACGCCAATCAACAATATTTTGGGCAATGACTTTGTTAAGCCCAGCAATGCGCGCGAGTAACATTACAGAAGCCGTATTTAAATTAACCCCAACTGCATTTACCCCATCTTCGACCACTGCATCAAGCTTTTTAGCTAATTGTGTTTGACTTACATCATGCTGATATTGTCCCACACCAATTGATTTAGGATCGATTTTCACCAGTTCAGCTAATGGATCTTGTAACCGGCGCGCAATCGAAACCGCGCCGCGTAATGATACATCAAGATCCGGAAACTCTTGCGCGGCCAGTTCCGAGGCAGAATATACCGATGCCCCCGCTTCGCTAACAATCACTTTTTGTGCTTTCACTTCTGGATATTTTTTTTGCACATCAAGATAAAAACGCTCGGTTTCACGCGATGCCGTGCCATTACCAATCGCCACTAATTCGACTTGATACTTAATGCAAAGGGCTGCAATCATCATGGCAGCTTTATCTGCCTGTCCTGTATGCGGATAGATTGTTTCGGTCGCAACAAGTTTACCAGTAGCATCAACCACCGCGATTTTAACGCCGGTACGTAAGCCGGGATCCATCCCCATCGTGACTTTCATACCAGCAGGCGCAGCCATGAGCATATCATGTAAGTTAGCGGCAAAAACATTAATTGCTTCTTCTTCTGCTCGCTCACGTAAAGTAGTCATCAGTTCAGTTTCCATATGCATTAAAATTTTAATGCGCCATGTCCAATTAATTACTGCCTTTCGCCATTTATCAGCAGGTTGCTCATTAAAATGTACACCCAAATGCTCGGTAATAATCTGTTCACAATAACTTTCTTTTGGCGGCTCTTCGAATTGGGGATCTGCATTTAATGACAGTTGTAAAAAACCTTCATTGCGGCCACGGAACATCGCTAACGCGCGATGAGAAGGCACTTTAGAAATAAGTTCACTTTGCGCAAAATAATCACGAAATTTAGCGCCGTCTTCTTCCTTACCCGCTACAACTTGCGACACCAAATGGGCATTATTCCATAAGTAATGACGGACTTTGGCAAGAAGCCCAGCATCTTCAGCAAATCGTTCCATTAAAATATAGCGTGCACCATCCAGCGCTGATTTGCTATCAGCAATACCTTTATCATTGTTGATATATTTTTCAGCTTCGGATTCTGGATTAAGGTGTAGGTTTTGCCATAAATCATCAGCAAGTGGCTCAAGCCCTGCTTCAATAGCGATTTGCCCACGTGTACGACGCTTAGGTTTATAAGGTAAATAAAGATCCTCAAGCTCAGTTTTGCTAAGCGTTTGTGTGATTTTGTCACTCAATTCTGTGGTTAATTTACCTTGTTCTTCGATTGATTTTAATATTGTTTGTTTACGATCTTCAAGTTCTCGCAAATAACTTAAACGACTGTCTAGCGTGCGTAGTTGGGTATCGTCTAATCCGCCCGTTACTTCTTTACGATAGCGGGCAATAAAAGGGACGGTACTTCCTTCATCTAATAATTGAATAGCCGCTAAAACTTGTTCTGGTTTTACCGTCAGTTCACCGGCTATAATATGGCTAATTTGATTATTTATCATGGTATCTCTGTATATCGTCGATTAACGGAATAGAATTTTATTATGCAAAAAGCTAATTATATAACAAGAGAAGGCTATTTGGCACTCGATCGTGAACTGAAATATTTATGGAAAATAGAAAGACCTCAAGTAACACAAGCTGTTTCGGATGCCGCAGCGCTTGGCGATCGCAGTGAAAATGCAGAATATATTTATGGCAAGCGAAGATTACGCGAAATCGATAGACGCGTGCGCTTTTTGACTAAACGTTTAGAAACGCTGACAATTGTTGATCCCGATCCTAAGCAGGAAGGTAAAGTATTTTTTGGGGCTTGGGTTAAGCTAGAAGATGAATCTGGTCGCATACATGTTTATCGAATTGTTGGAACCGATGAATTCGATCCGAAAAAAAATTGGATCTCAATAAACAGCCCTGTTGCCCGCGCATTAATTGGTCATAAGGTCGATGATGAAATATCGGTTATGACCCCTAATGGTACAAATTACCTCTATATCGTGGCGATTAGCTATCAAGAATTAACCCTTTAACCTATTTAATTGACTAAAATAACACTCTAAAAAATCGAACAATTTGTTATGTTCAATGAGATGTTATTAAATATTGTTTGACGAATAATTTTCTTAAACTTGCAGGCAAATAAAGCTATAATTTATTAATTGCTTCTTAATTACAATCATTATGATGTTAGTTGATCAGTTATATATTTATCCCTGTAAGTCCATGAAAGGTATTCCACTAAAAAAAGCCACCACCACCGAAGGCGGCTTTCAATACGATCGTGTTTTAATGATAAGTGAACCCGATGGGACTTTTATTACAGCAAGACAATATCCACAGTTATTAAAAATCGAAACCACACTGGTAGATAATAAGATCCATCTACTATTACCCTCTAAGCAAGCGATAACGATTAATTTAGATGATTTTTCTCAAGATGTTGAACCCACTCAAGTATGGGGAAATCATTTTACTTCGCATATTGCGCCAATTAGTGTCAATCAATTTATCAGTCAATTCTTGCAAAAAGATGTACAAGTACGTTGGGTAGGTAACCATTTATCACGACGTACAAAACGCTATTGTGATGTAGCGGTAAGCTTTGCTGATGGATACCCCTATTTATTACTTAATCAATCCTCTTTTAATTATTTACAACAACAATGCCCGGAAAAACTCGATATTCGCCAATTTCGCGGCAATATTATTATTAAAGATGCGTTACCTTTTGCTGAAGATGGTTGGAAAACAATTAAAATTGGCCCAGTTATATTTGATATTGTCAAACCCTGTACACGATGTGTTGTAACAACCATGAATGTTGAAACCAGTAAGTTATCAACCGATAATGAGCCATTGAAAACGTTACGCTATTTCAGATCTGATAGTGAGGGTAAAATTGATTTTGGTATGAATATGATTGCTCGTAATCATGGTACCGTCTGTTTAGATGATCCTATAGAAGTACTGGAGCGACAACCGGCTAAAAATTATATTAAATCATTCCCAGCTGAAATTAAGCAAAATCAACAACCTTGCACAATCGCACTTAATGAACAAATAATTCAAGGCAATAATCAGCAAACTATTTTAGAACAATTAGAACAGCATCAAATAGCTGTGCCCTATTCTTGTCGTGCCGGAGTTTGTGGACGTTGTCAGATACTGTTGAAAAGTGGTGAAGTAACCGCGATGACTAAAGCTGCTATTAAAAGAGGAAATCGAATTTTAGCTTGTAGTTGTATACCCAAAAGTAATATTGAAATTGAATTAGTTAAGAAATAGCTTCTAACTCAAGTGGATGTTTGCTAAGACTATCCTCAATTGAACAAGTTGAAATTGGCATTAATCTATCGTTCATGACTTTAATCGCTTCTGAAAAATAGAAAGTTTTATTCATAGCACCAAAAGTAGGTTGAGCAATAATACACAACGATGCGTTTTCGCCGGCTTCAACGACCATCAAAAACACTGATTGACCACCTTCTTGCATATTTACTACAACAATATCGGCCATTTTAGGTCGATATGCCGTTATTTGCTGCGAAAAATACCAACTTTTTGGCATTTGTGGCTTTAAAAAATTGGCAGCAACAATCGCATTTATCGACAATTCAATTTTTTGCGAATCGTTAAGATTCAATAATTGACAGCTATCAAAAAATTGATAATAAGCAGTTGCATCACTGACAGAAAAAGGAAACTCGCCAAACACATCGGGAATCAACATTTTGCTAGGATAGCATGAACGAAATAGCATTTCAGGCGATACTTCTAGCATTAAGCTATCATAATCACTATCAAAATACCAACGCCAACTATCAGTTGGTCGAAAAGCTAATTTCATTGATATATTACCCTTTTTAAAGTTGAACTAAATTTGCACAAAAAGATAACATAACTTAGATAAAAAATAAATAATAAATTAAAATAAAAACTTTTTAATTGCTTAATTTTTAAAAAATTTATCAGTAATAGGTAAAGATCAAAACGATCTAACTTCGATCCTTTTTAAGGATCATTGATCCCATTCGATCCATCTTTTTTTATATTATAATATACAGCCTTAATTAAACTTCTTTACAGGGCATCAATACGAGATAGGGTTATTATGGATTTAGATAATTTTAAATTGTGATGAGATAATTAATAGGAAGAAGATTACCTTGGTTTATTCAAGGTATAAAATAATTGTAAACCAGATATTAATCACAACTAAATTTCTGTAAAATTTTTAACTCTGCCTACACGGCAGTGAACCCGCATCTTCAACAAGACGTCCTTTTTCTAATTTTCTAAACTACCTACACGGTAGTGAACTAAACCGGAAGTCGCAGCCTGACCGCAGGGAATTTCTAAACTACCTACACGGTAGTGAACGATTTATCAATTTTGATTAGAATTTAATATAATTTCTAAACTACCTACACGGCAGTGAACATCAAGCTCAATTCAGCAACGAATAGTACAGCTTTCTAAACTACCTACACGGCAGTGAACATAACGTATACCATTTTACTGTGCGCGATGAATTTCTAAACTACCTACACGGCAGTGAACTAATCCAATCTGCTAATTCCTCAAGATAAAGTTTTCTAAACTACCTACACGGCAGTGAACATGAAAGAAATTAAATTATCACAGCCGATCATTTTCTAAACTACCTACACGGTAGTGAACGGAAAAAACGCAAATCAATAGGCGGATTCATCTTTCTAAACTACCTACACGGTAGTGAACTAGAGTACGACCTACTATAATCGTTGTTCAGATAAAGGTAAATGATATTTTTACTTTTAAAAACCCTTTTTTTGTAGCTATTTTTAATCTATTGATTTTATTAATTTTTAAAATAGGCTAAAAAAAAGGGTTAAAACAAGGGTAATTTTTTGGTTTATTTATTCAGCTGTAATAAAGCTAAAATTTATTTATAATCTTATAACCCTTAGCTGCAAATTAATCAATTAATCAGGTTACAGTAAGAAAATAAAATCAATAATATCAATATATTGCTGATAACTTGTGACTAACGTAATAAATAAGTTTCACTTTTTAACATTGAGTTTATTCACACCCAAGATAGGACAATTCATTAAAACCAAGTAATTTTTACTATTAGTCAGTATTTTTATTCACTACTCTGTAGGGGGCAAAAAAGAAGCGGAGGAGCTTAGTTGTAGATTAACGTGTATAGGTAGTTTAGAAAGATTCGACGATTGGGATTTGCTAACCAAGTTCACTGCCGTATAGGTAGTTTATAAAGCCTGTAAATAGCGCCGAGCCTTTGCCATCGAGTTCACTAACATATATAGTGTAGATAAATATAGCTCAGTTGAGTAAAAATAGTTTGAATTCACAACGATGTCAGCAGTTATGGGTAACGCGATCAATGCATTGTTTAACTGTAGGGCGGGGTGTTGATAAAATCATTATGCTTTTTTATTTGCATAGCGTTCGACAAACTTTTAAATAGCTTTCTAACTCACTACAGCGTCTTGCAAAAACTTAAACGTTTTTTTAAATAAAAAGAGTATTAAGACTCAGATTTCAGTAAGAAATGCGCTATGCCATAGCGTTATTAACTGCCAAAAAATTCTAAAACATGCCTATAACCAAGTAAGTTAAGTCACTATTATCCAATCAAATGTTACCGCATATTAACGAGCGTTTGTTAAAGTTGAAGTTAGTTGTAAGTAAAAATTCGTATTACTTATTACTGTTATCATCAATCCTGTAATAGGATTTTGATATACACGATTAATATTAGTCGATATAACGTCAACGTTTATTCAAACAATAGAGGATACTTACTTCAAAATAATAAAAGGTGTCATTAGACACCTTTTATTAGTTGGGATAGCTAATTAACTTGCTACATTTATACGCTTCATGTCAGTCATATAGCTACGTAATTTACGACCAATAATTTCAATTGGATGATTACGAATTTCTTCGTTTACATCACGTAATTGTGCATTGTCAACACTACCTTCTGGAATAGCTTTGCCAAGATCACCCGATTGTAACATTGGCATAAATTTTTCTTTTAATAAAGGTATTGCGGCATTAGCAAATAAGTAGTTACCATATTCTGCTGTATCTGAAATAACCACATTCATTTCATACAGGCGTTTACGCGCAATAGTATTAGCTATAAGTGGTAATTCGTGCAATGACTCATAATAAGCTGATTCAGCTAAAATACCTGATTCGAGCATGGTTTCAAATGCAAGTTCAACGCCCGCTTTGACCATCGCAATCATGACAACACCTTGATCAAAGTAAGCTTGTTCATCAATCTTTCCTTGATATTCAGCCGCTTTTTCAAATGCTGTTTCGCCGGTTTCTTTACGCCATTTTAATAAGTTAGCATCATCATTTGCCCAGTCTTTCATCATCGTTGCAGAAAATTCACCAGAAATAATATCATCCATGTGTTTACGATAAAGATCAGTCATGATAACTTTTAACTCTTTTGCTAGAGCATTAGCGCGTAATTTAGCTGGGTTAGATAAACGATCCATCATTAACGTTATGCCACCTTGTTTTAACGCTTCTGTAATGGTTTCCCAACCGAATTGCAATAATTTACAAGCATAAGCAGGATCAACGCCATCAGCAACAAGTTTATCAAAGCAAAGTAGTGATCCCGTTTGTAACATACCACAAAGAATTGTTTGTTCACCCATTAAGTCTGATTTTACTTCGGCTACAAATGAAGATTGTAAAACACCAGCACGATGACCACCAGTTGCAGCAGCCCACGCTTTAGCAATGGCTAAACCTTCACCTTTTGGATCGTTTTCTGGATGAACAGCGATAAGCGTTGGCACGCCAAAGCCACGTTTATACTCTTCACGTACTTCGGTACCTGGGCATTTAGGGGCAACCATAACAACAGTAATATCCGAACGAATCTTTTCGCCCACTTCAACAATGTTAAACCCATGAGAATAACCCAGTGCAGCGCCTTGTTTCATCAGTGGTTGCACAGCTTTGACAACAGCTGAATGTTGTTTGTCTGGCGTTAAATTAATAACAAGATCAGCTGTCGGAATTAAGTCTTCGTAGGTGCCGACTTTAAAACCATTTTCAGTCGCTTTTTTCCAAGATGCGCGTTTTTCAGCAATCGCCTCTTTACGTAGAGCGTAGGCAATATCTAAACCAGAATCGCGCATATTAAGGCCTTGGTTAAGGCCTTGCGCACCACAACCAACTATAACAATTTTTTTACCTTTCAAAAAATTGGCTTCAGATGCAAACTCGTCACGCGCCATAAAGCGACATTGACCAAGTTGATGTAACTTTTCACGTAAATTTAGAGTATTGAAGTAATTTGACATTGTTCTCTCCATGAGTTGAGTAATTCATAATTGATATGCCCTACACTATATAGTAAATTTTTTATTGCTAAAATTGATATATTTAAAATATTATATTGCATAAATTGCAATATACTTGCTAAGTTTTACGGTTTCTTTTACTCTAAGCCACCTTTTATTTATCGGCAATTTGTATAATATGGATACTCGCTTTAAGCAAGCTAAAAAAGAAGCTAAGTTATCATTGCTGTTAACGGCTATTTACCTCATTGCTTGGATTATTTGCGCTTATTGCGTGGGCAACAAAATAGGCTTTTGGGGTTTACCATTGTGGTTTGAACTATCTTGCATAATGACACCTTTAGCTTTTATTTTGTTATGTATTATTGTTGTAAAATCTCAATTCAAAGATATCTCTTTAGAACAGACTAAGTGATTCAAACCATGCATTTCGATATTATTTTACCACTGGTTATCTACCTGATTTTTGTATTTGCATTATCGCTCTATGCTTATATAAAGCGAAAAAAGGTCAATCAATTTACCGATTATTTTATTGGTAATCGAACCATGGGGGGCTTTTTACTCGCCATGACGCTTGCGGCAACTTATATTAGCGCAAGTTCGTTTATTGGTGGACCTGGCGCTGCTTATAAATATGGTTTAGGTTGGGTGTTGTTATCCATGATTCAAGTTCCTACCGTATTGTTATCATTAGGCATTTTAGGTAAAAAATTTGCTATTTTAGCACGTCAATATAATGCTATTACCTTAAGCGATATGCTTTATGCGCATTACAAAAGTAAAACCATCGTTTGGTTTGCAAGTATCGCGTTAATAGTGGCTTTTATTGGTGCTATGACTGTCCAATTTGTTGGCGGCGCTCGTCTGCTTGAATCATCAGTAGGTATTCCCTACCATAGCGGATTACTAATATTTGGTATTGGTACCGTTATTTATACGGCTTTTGGTGGTTTTAGAGCAAGTATATTAAATGATGCATTCCAAGGTTTAGTTATGATCATTGGTGCCGTTTTATTGCTTGGCGCGATTATTTATGCAGGCGGCGGCATGACAACGATTATTCATCGACTACAAGAAATTGATCCAGCACTGCTTACACCACAAGGCCCAAACCATTTTATGGATTTTCCGTTTATGGCTTCATTTTGGGTGTTAGTCTGCTTTGGCGTGGTGGGGTTACCTCATACTGCGGTGCGTTGCATGGCGTATAAAGATAGTAAAGCAGTGCATCAGGGAATTATTATTGGTACAATTGTTGTCACAATCATCATGTTAACGATGCACTTATCTGGTAGCTTGGGCCGAGCAATCATTGATGATTTAACAATACCAGATCAAATTGTACCAACATTAATTATTAATGTATTACCGCCTTTTGCTGCGGGGATCTTTTTAGCTGCACCATTAGCTGCGATCATGTCAACAATCAATGCGCAGTTATTGCAAGTATCATCCGTTCTGATTAAAGATCTTTTTTTAAGTATTAAAAGCAATAGCAATTTAAGTGATAAATTATTAACGCGTATTTCAGTTACCATTACCTTTATTTTTGGTGGTTTACTCATTTTTGCCGCTTGGAATCCACCTAACATGATAATTTGGCTAAATTTACTTGCTTTTGGTGGGCTTGAAGCGGTGTTTTTATGGCCTTTAGTACTCGGATTATATTGGAAAAAAGCCAATGCCACAGGGGCACTCTGCTCAATGCTGGCTGGTGCAATAAGTTATACACTATTAGCCAGTTATGATATTAAGTTATTGTCATTCCACCCAATTGTGCCTTCTTTAATTATTGGATTAGTGGTTTTTATTATAGCCAATATGTTTGGCAACAAAGGAAAAAATTATGCCTTGGATTCAACTCAGAATTAATACGACTAATGAATTAGCTGAACAAATCAGCGAACAACTAGAAGAATCGGGAGCTGTATCAGTCACTTTTCAAGATACTTATGACAATCCTGTTTTTGAACCTTTACCTGGTGAAACTAAACTTTGGGGAAACACCGATGTAATCGGGCTTTATGATGCTCAAACAGAGATTAATGAGTTAAAATCGATACTAAATTTAGACCAATATTCTTATAAAATTGAACAATTAGAAGACAAAGATTGGGAACGAGAATGGATGGATAACTTTCATCCTATGCAGTTTGGAAAAAGACTTTGGATCTGCCCAAGTTGGCGAGACGTGCCCGATCCTAATGCGGTTAATGTGATGTTAGATCCCGGTCTAGCATTTGGAACCGGAACCCACCCAACTACAGCATTATGCTTAACTTGGTTAGACGGTCTAGATCTCAACAATAAAATTGTGATTGATTACGGTTGTGGTTCTGGTATTTTGGCCATTGCCGCATTAAAATTAGGCGCAAAACAGGTTATTGGTATCGATATCGATCCACAAGCTATCGAAGCTAGTCGTGACAATGCTGAGCGTAATAATGTTAGCAATAATTTACAGCTTTATCTTGCCAACGATATACCCAATAATTTACAGGCAGATGTTATTGTTGCCAATATTTTAGCCGGACCATTAAAAGAACTCGAACCAAACATAAATAAGCTGGTTAAACCAAGTGGGCTATTGGGATTATCCGGTATTTTGGCATCGCAGGCACAAAGTGTTTGCTTAGCTTATCAAGCACATTTTGAGTTAGATCCAGTTATTGAGCAAGATGAATGGTGCCGTATAACTGGCAAAAAAAAGTAAAAATTTGACATTACCCCTTTTAACTTCGAGAAAAAATGCGTAATATAGCCGGCCTCAATTTGCTTAGCATTGGTGAGGTCAAATTAAAAAACAATTTAATTGCTGCACCAATGGCTGGAATTAGCGATAAACCATTTCGTCATCTATGCTATCAATATGGCGCTGGAATGACAGTATCAGAAATGTTCTTAGCAAATTCAGATGTTTGGCATACAGATAAATCGGCATTACGTATGGTGTCAACAGATGATATTGGTGTGCGAGCTGTTCAAATCGTGGGGTCAGATCCCGACGAAATGGCAAAAGCAGCCGAATTTAATGTCAAACATGGCGCTGAGTTAATCGATATTAATATGGGGTGTCCAGCAAAAAAAGTGAATAAAAAATTAGCGGGATCGGCTTTAATGCAGCATCCGGAGCTAATTAGAAAGATTTTGCAAAAAGTTGTTGGTGCTGTTGATGTACCGGTAACTTTGAAAACGCGGACTGGATGGGATAAAAATCATAGAAATTGCATTGAAATCGCACAAATTGCACAGGATTGTGGTATTAAGGCAATAACCATACACGGAAGAACACGTGCTTGCTTATTCAAAGGTGAAGCTGAATATGAGTCGATTAGAGCAGTAAAACAACATGTGACAATTCCTGTCATTGCTAATGGCGATATTTGTACACCGGAACAAGCAAAAGATGTTTTTCAATATACGCAAGCTGATGCTATAATGATCGGCCGAGCGGCACAAGGGCAACCTTGGATATTTGAAGAAATTGCATTCTATTTAACACATGGACAGTTAAAAAAAAGAAAAACAATTGATGAAGTGGAGCAAATCGTGTTAACACACCTTGATGACCTTTATCAATTTTATGGAGAATACAAAGGATTACGGATTGCCAGAAAGCATGTAAATTGGTATACCAACTATTATGCTGATAGCGATCAATTTAGGCGCTTATTTAGTGTACTTAGCAATACAAGTGAGCAAGTTAAAACACTAAAAGCATTTTTTAGTCAAATTAGAAACAACCAAAAGAGTTAAAAATACTATGTCAGAACAACGCGTTACAGCTGCAGCACTTAAATTTACAACTGTAAACTCACAAGACCAAATAACACAAAAACCATTGCGAGATTCAGTAAAGCAGGCTTTAAAAAACTATTTATCACAACTAAATGGTGAAGATCCTACTGATTTATATGAATTAGTGTTAGCTGAAGTTGAACACCCATTCCTTGATATGGTTATGCAATACACCCGTGGCAATCAAACCAGAGCTGCCAATATGCTTGGTATTAATCGTGGTACTTTACGCAAAAAATTAAAACAATATGGAATGAGTTAATCAACTCTTTATTGATATCTTGTTTTATAATCCAAAAGCGCCGAATCAGGCGCTTTTTTACTATCATGTATCAATCATTATTCAATTGAACTTAACGTTTTTAGAACAACTCGCTTAAATAAAAATTAGGCAGATAAACGCTTAACTAACGTTGGTGTTAACGTTAAAGTATGCAGTTTATCATTAGGATGATGTAATCGATTTAATAAGGTTTCAACTGCTAATTGTCCTAACTCTTGTTTGGGTTGATGGATTGTTGTCAACGGTGGGGCAATATATTGTGCAATTTCTATATCATCATAACCCATAATAGCAATATCTTCTCCCACCTTTAAACCATTACGATATAGAGCCTGATAAGCACCAATAGCCATAGCATCATTAGAGCAAAAAACCGCTTGTGGCGGAATTGGCAACTGTAATAAATGCTGCATTGCCACAATGCCGGAAGCGAATCGAAAATCGCCCTGCGCTTCGTAATCTGGCAAAATGGTTAATTGCGCGTCCTGCATCGTTTGACGATACCCTTGAAGGCGCGATTGCGCCTGAGTATTGTTCAATGGTCCGGTAATACAAGCAATACGTTGATAATTCTGTTCAATCAGATACTGGGTCGCTAATGTTGCGCCATAAAATGAATTATCTTGAATCGTATCACACACGCCTTTAAAAGGTGTCCAGTCCATCATGACCATAGGTAACTTAGGATAACGGTCAAAAATTTGTTCCGGAAAAGAGTACGTTTCCGTGCACATAGCTAATAGACCATCAACACGTTTTTGTAACAAATGTTCAATATTGTTGAGCATTCGTTGCTGATCGCCCTCAGTATTACATAAAATTAAATTATAACCGAGTTCATAACAGCTACGCTCGACACCTTGCACTACCTCAGCGTAAAAAGGGTTATTACTTGTGGTGACTAACATGCCAATAGTAAAGGTTTTATTACTTTTTAAACTACGTGCAATTGCTGATGGCGTGTAGTTTAGCTGTTTTATTGCAGACTCAACCTTACTGCGAATAGCTGGACTTACATAGCGATCGTTATTAATAACATGAGAAACGGTTGAAGTAGATACTTTCGCATAATTTGCGATATCTTTCATGGTAGCCAAGTGTTAATTTCTCATTGATAAATGTTGTGATTGAATAAAATTATCGACGTCTTTTCGTGTTGGTATGGATGTTTGTGCACCTGCTTTAGTTACAGATAGTGCCCCAGCTGCATGTGCATAATAAACCGCTTGTTTTAGATCTTTGCCCTCTAGCAACGCGGTAACCAACATTCCATTAAAGGTATCACCAGCACCAATTGTATCAACAGCGTTAACACGAAACCCTGGTACTATTACGCCATTTTGTGCATGACTCACCCAAGCGCCTTTACTTCCCAAAGTGATAATCACAGTATGGATCCCTTTATCATGTAATAATTGTGCTGCTTGCTGTGCATCTTGCTCGGTAATAATTTTTATACCAGTTAAAAACTCTGCTTCTGTTTCATTTGGCGTAATGATATCAACATGGGCGAGTAATTCATCAGATAATTTTTGTGCGGGCGCAGGATTTAAAATGACTTGTGTATTATTTTGTTTAGCCAACTTGGCAGCTTGCTCAACGGTTGCTAATGGCGTTTCAAGTTGCATTAAAACTGCATCAGCTTTTGTGATATCGTCAGCAAATTGATCTAAATACTCTGGTGTGACAGCAGCATTCGCTCCAGCATATATTGCAATTTGGTTTTCACCTTCTTGATTGACCAAAATAAGCGCAACACCAGTATTTTCTTGGTCGATTACGGCAACAGAACGGGTATCAATATGATCGCTTTGTAGCTGCTTTTTAAAGTTTTTGCCTAAATCATCGTTACCAACAGCCGCAATAAATTGCACATTCGCACCGAGGCGTCCAGCGGCTACGGCTTGATTGGCTCCTTTGCCGCCATACGCGATCTTATAATGTGTACCTGTTAATGTTTCACCTGGTTTGGGAAACTCATTGACATTTAAGATATGATCGATATTGACACTACCAAGTACAATTAATTTTTTACTATTCATATATTTTGTTCCTAATCAACTAGAAATTGGACGCACTCATGCGTCCTTGATAATTTTATTGAGTTATCAGTTTTAATTCTACAGGAATTTTTGCATCAACCTTTTCACCTTTTATTACTTTATCAGCAATTTCAATACCTATTGAGCCGATTTTGTCGGGTTGCTGAGCGACAGTTGCGGCCATTTTTCCGCGTTGTACTGATTTAACACCATCATCAGTACCATCAAAACCAACTACGATAATATCATTACGACCTGCAGTTTGTATGGCGCGCACAGCACCTAATGCCATTTCGTCATTTTCTGCAAATACGGCTTGCACAGCCGGATAAGCAGTTAAAAGATTTTGCATTACGTTCATCCCTTTAGCGCGATCAAAGTCTGCCGGTTGTGCTGTTAAAATAGCCAATTGATTTGCTTGCACAGATTTGACAAAACCCTCACCTCGTTCACGAGAAGCAGATGTCCCAACAATACCTTGCAATTGTATCACTTTGGCATTAGCCCCCAATTTTTCAAAAATAAAGTCACCGGCCATTTTGCCACCAGCAACATTGTCAGAGGCAACATGACTCACTACATCGCCTTTGACTGAAGCACGATCAAGTGTAATAACCGCAATACCGGCTTTATTAGCCGCCAGTACGGCGTTACCAACCGCTTCAGAATCAGTAGGGTTAATCAAAATGATTTTAGCGCCTTTAACAATGGTGTCTTCAACGTTAGCTAGCTCTTTAGCAGGGTTATTTTGTGAATCTAAGACTACTAAGTCGTAACCCAATTCTTTCGCTTTATTTACGGCACCATCTTTTAAGGTAACAAAAAAAGGATTATTCAACGTTGAAACAACTAAAGCGATGCGCTCTTTCGCTGAGGCTTGAAAAGCAATACAAACACTTAGTGCAGAAGCAATCACAGCTGCCATCATTTTTCTAAATTTCATAACTTTCTCCCAAAATAAAATCTCGATTTAATACCCTTATTTATTGGTTTTTTTATCAACTAATACGGCTAATAAAATAACCACTCCTTTTACGATCATTTGGTAGTAGGCATCAACGCCTAGCATATTTAATCCATTATTTAAAAACCCTAAAATTAAAGCCCCCACCAAAGTACCTAAAATTTTTCCTCGTCCACCTGACATACTAGTACCGCCAAGTACCACTGCTGCGATTGCATCCATTTCATAACCTGTCCCTGCTGTAGGTTGTGCTGAAGACAATCGAGCAACCTCAATAGTGCTAGCTAATGCACAAAGTAAACCACTAATTGCATAAACAAGGATTTTAACGCGATCAACATTAATACCTGATAGACGGGTTGCCGCTTCATTCCCACCTAATGCATAAATGTAACGACCCAGACGTGTGTATTTAAGTAAGTACCAAGCTACGATAAAAACAACTGCCATGATAAAAATTGGTACAGGAATCCCCAGTACACGCCCAAATGCAAACCATTCAAATAATTCCGAATTATCATTGGTACCTGTCGAAATTGGGCTACCTTTAGTATAAACTTGCGTTACACCACGTAAAATAAGCATCATAACTAAGGTTGCAATAAATGCTTGTAATTTACCTTTGGCGATAATAAATCCTGAAAAGGTTCCCAATATCCACCCTAAAACTAAGGAAGCAAAAATCGCAATAAATGGCGATATATCCGCCCCAATCAACGAAGCAGTAATGGCGCCAGATAATGCAAAGATTGACCCCACACTCAGATCAATACCCGAAGTTAAAATGACCAAGGTCATGCCCACTGCAATAATGGCATTGATTGAAGTTTGTTGTAAGATGTTAAAAAAGTTGTTTAAGGTAAAAAAGTTATCGCTTAAACAAGAAACAATAATGATTAAAACCAATAAAGTAATTAAGGATTTTTGTTCAATTAATAAATTTTTAAGTTTTTTATTTTGCAACATCAGCGCTCTCCTCTGCTTTGCCAACGGCTGCTGCCATAAGTTTTTCTTGTGTTGCCTGGTTAATTGAAAAATCCCCAGTCACTTTTCCTTCATAGATAACTAAAATACGATCACTCATGCCGAGTACTTCTGGCATATCAGATGAGACTAAAATGACACTTAACCCCTGTTGCTTAAACTGATTAATAAGTTGATAAATCTCTTTTTTAGCGCCAACATCAACGCCACGAGTGGGTTCATCTAAAATTAATATCATCGGTTTAGTCATTAATCCTTTGGCTATAGCAACTTTCTGTTGATTACCGCCCGATAAAAAACCAATGATCTGATTGATAGAAGGGGTTTTTATATTAAACAAGCCGACAAAATCCTCAACGGCTTGTTGTTCTTCGGCTAACTGTAGCTTTCTGAACTTATTGGTAAAATAATTGAGTGCGTTCAGTGACATATTATCTTTAACTGACATGCCTAAAATCAGGCCATCTTTTTTGCGATCTTCCGAAATATAGACAATTCCCTGATTCAAACCATCACGCGGGGAAGCAATTTTTACCGATTTTCCTTGTAATAGTATTTTTCCTGATTCGGCCGGATTAGCACCATAAATCATTTTCATTAATTCTGTTCGTCCCGCCCCCATTAAACCTGAAATTCCCAGTATTTCACCTTCGTGAAGAGCAAAGCTGACATCATTAACGCCTGGACCAATCAAGTTTTTTACTTCTAAAGTAACATTACCTTTAGCGACATTGATTCTGGGATATTGCTCTTCAAGCTTACGCCCGACCATCATCTCAATGAGTGTATCTTCATTTAATTCATCTATTTTTTTTTCACCAACAAATTGACCATCACGTAAAACAGTTACTTCATCACAAATTTCAAAAATTTCTTGTAAACGATGTGAGATATAAACAACACCACAATTTTGTTGCTTAAGTTTTTTGATTACGGTAAAAAGAGAAGTTGTTTCGGTATCGGTTAAAGCATCGGTTGGTTCATCCATAATAATGACTTTAGAATTAAAACTTAGCACTTTAGCAATCTCTACCATTTGCTGTTCACCAATGGATAGATCACTAATTAACCGTCGACTATCATAATCAAGATGAAGTTCGGCTAATAACTTGTCAGCTTCGCTATACGTTTTATGCCAATCTATGCAACCCAATTTATTAGTGAATTCACGACCTAAAAATATATTTTCAGCGATACTCAGTTGTGGTATTAAATTCAATTCTTGGTGAACAATTCCTATGCCCGCTTCTTGTGAGGATTTTGGTCCATGAAAGTTTACTTTGCTACCTAAATAAATAATTTCGCCTTCATCTTTTTGGTATATACCCGTCAACACTTTCATTAAAGTAGATTTACCCGCACCATTTTCTCCAATCAATGCCATGACTTGACCTGCACGCACATTTAAATTAACGCCAGCAAGTGCTTTTACGCCTGGGAAGGATTTATGGATGTTGATAAGCTGTAAAAGATTTTCATTCATAAATTACTCTTTTGTTTGTTTTACAAACGAAGTTAAAAAATCACGCCTGACTGTAAAATGATATTGGCAAAAGGTGTACATTCACCTGTTCGAATAACAGCTTTACAATGATGAGTTTGTTGTTTTAACTGCGCATGACTGACATATAAAATGTCGATACAGTTATGTTGAACCTGCTCTATTTCTTTTATTTGTTCGATGATTTGTTGATGGATGTGGGGATTATGAGCAAGGATTTCTTCCGCTAATATCACCCTTTCGATTTGCATATCATGTGAAACGGTTTGAAAAACTTGCATAAACGTTGGCACACCATAAGTCAATGCTAAATCAATGCGTGGGGTTTCATTAGCAATTGGCAAGCCTGCATCACCTATTGCAATTTGATCGGTATGCCCCATTCTAGCTAAAATTTTAACAATTTCAGAATTAAATAATTGACCTTTACGCATAGTTAAATCCCTGTATTAGTTTAATTATGACGACTATCGAAACGTTTCGATAATGCATCATCTACTTAATAAATGCTGCTGGCAATAGCTAAAATGCAAAGTTGTGATCTTGATCAATGTGAAATGATTCAGCTTTTAATATAGTTTTTTAAATAGTTATAAAAAAGGGGGGAATATGGCCACTTTAACAATAATGGGTTTTGCACTGCATCGAATAGCTTTTTCACTCTTACAATAATAAATCCAACACAGGACAAAACTTATCAATATATAGGTAATGAATTTTTGATAAAAGTTTGCTAGAATAGTGCGATTTTTAAATTATTAATCTGGAGAATTTTATGGCAGGTCATAGTAAATGGGCCAATACCAAACACCGTAAAGCAGCGCAAGATGCGAAACGCGGAAAAATCTTTACCAAAATTATTCGTGAACTCGTAACAGCAGCAAAACTTGGTGGTGGCGATCCAGCGTCTAACCCACGTCTACGTGCTGCTATGGACAAAGCATTATCGAATAATATGACACGTGATACCATGAACAGAGCAATTGCCCGTGGTGTTGGTGGTGAAGATGATACTAATATGGAAACTATCATCTATGAAGGTTATGGGCCTGCTGGTACTGCGGTAATGGTAGAATGCTTAAGTGATAATCGTAACCGTACTGTATCAGAAGTTCGCCACGCTTTTACTAAAACTGGCGGCAACCTAGGTACTGATGGTTCAGTTTCTTACTTATTTACCAAAAAAGGCGTAATTTCATACCCGACTGGAACTGATGAAGATCAAGTCATGGATGCCGCACTTGAAGCGGGTGCTGATGATGTGGTGACTTATGATGATGGTGCAATTGATGTATTTACAACACCTGAATCATTTGGTGAAGTTAAAGATGCACTTGATGCGGCTGGCTTAGTTGCCGAATCTGCTGAAGTTTCAATGATTCCAGCGACAAAAGTTGATCTTGATATTGAATCTGCACCTAAATTATTACGCCTTATCGATATGCTTGAAGATTGCGACGATGTGCAAGAAGTTTATCATAATGGTGAAGTTTCTGACGAGGTTGCAGCAACACTCTAATGGCCATCATTCTTGGCATCGATCCTGGTTCTCGTTTGACGGGTTACGGCGTAATCCAACAAACGGGACGCCATTTAACCTATCTTGGTAGCGGTTGTATTCGAACAGCAGTTGAAGATTTACCTACTCGTCTAAAACGTATTTATGCTGGCGTGAGTGAAATCATACTGCAATTTCAACCTGATATGTTTGCAATAGAACAGGTTTTTATGGCTCGTAACGCTGATTCTGCTTTAAAATTAGGCCAAGCAAGAGGTGCCGCTATTGTTTCGGCTGTTAATAATGATTTACCCGTTTTTGAATACGCTGCGCGTTTAGTTAAACAAAGTGTCGTTGGGACTGGTGCAGCCGACAAAAAGCAAGTCCAACATATGGTGAAATTATTATTAAAGTTACCCGCCAGTCCGCAAGCTGATGCTGCCGATGCGTTAGCTATTGCAATCACGCATGCTCACATTGGGCAACAGCTGATAAAAACCTGTAAATAAAATGATTAAATAATCCTGCTTAACAAATACTTATTCCCCAAAAACATGATCAATGTTTTAATCATCTAAATTAAGATTACCCTTTTTCCTCTCTAAAAATTCTACTTCTAATTATTATTAACTTAACTCATTAGTTTTTAAGCAAGCTTCGTTATCAAATAAAATATACATACCATGCGAATATAAAAAATGGTTATAAAAATAATCTAATAACTGTTGAAATTGTTGATTCGACCTATGGTTATATTTTTGGTATATCTACTAAAAATGCTATTGCGAAATTAGTAAATTTAATGTGTTAGCAAACTTTTTATTAAGCCAAATAAATGCAATATGGTAAATATAAAAAATGCGCTAACTAAAGTAGCGCATTTTTGTTCACTTAAAATAGATAGTTGTAAAAAACAAAATAACTTTTTAAATCTTTTTATTCAACCTATACCTAGCAACAGTTAGGTATAGGTAATTTAATAACAGCTATTTGTTATCATTGCTCATATTGTGTTCAGTTAATAAAACAGGTTTATTCTTATGTTTTGTAAACAATTTTGTCACAAACAAGAAGAATAACGGCACATAAAATATGGCTAAAAATGTTGCGGTTAACATACCACCAATTACCCCTGTACCTACTGCATTTTGGCTTGCAGAACCGGCACCACTATTGAGCGCTAGTGGTAAAACACCTAAAATGAACGCAAATGATGTCATTAAAATCGGACGTAAACGTAATCGACATGCTTCAAGTGTTGCATCAATTAATGATTTACCTTCTTTTTCAAGTGCATCTTTGGCAAATTCTACGATCAAAATAGCATTCTTAGCCGATAAGCCCATTGTGGTTAATAAACCAACGATAAAGTAAATATCGTTATCAAGCCCCCTAAACATAGTTGCATAAACTGTACCTAATATACCAAGCGGTATAACAAATAGGATGGATATTGGCACTGTCCAGCTTTCATATAGTGCAGCCAATGATAAGAACACAACAATTATTGAGATAATATAAAGTGTAGTTGTTTGTGAACCAGTTTGGCGTTCTTGATAAGAAATATCTGTCCAGTCAAAAGTATAACCATTAGGTAATATCTCGTTAGATATTTGCTCCATAATAGCCATTGCTTGACCAGAACTTAAACCTGGCGCCGCAGAACCACTGATCCCCATTGCTGCAACTCCATCGTATCGAACAAGCGATGGCGAACCATAACTTTTTGAAGTGGTGGCAAAAGCATCATAAGGTACCATTTCACCTTTTTGATTTTTCACATGCCAATAACTAAAGTCATCAGGTAGCATTCGATATGGTGCATCAGATTGCAAATACACTTTTTTAACTCGGTTATTGTAGACAAAGTCATCAATATAAGCCGAACCTAGAGCCGTTGATAATACGGTATTTACACTACTGACTGATACCCCTAAAGCTTGAGCTGTTTCAAAATCAACATTAATTTTGTATTGTGGTACATCTAACATACTACCAGGTCGAACTTGTTGCAAACTAGGGTTGTGGCTAGCAGCACCTAACACTTTGAAGAATGTTGCCATTAATGCTTCATGTCCTAGACCAGCTGAATCTTTAAGCATATAAGAGAAACCATTTGCCATACCGAGTGAAGGTACCGCTGGTAAATTTGTAATAATAACTCGACCATCAGTAACGGTAGATGCAAATCCATAACCACTTGCAACAAGTGCATCGACTTTTTGATCGGAACGTTTACGTTCGTCCCAATCTTTTAATCGAATAAAACCAAGCCCCATATTTTGACCACGACCGATCATACTAAAGCCGGCAACGGTAAATACCTCTTTAACAGAGTCTGCTTTTTTTGTCGTATAAAATTTAGTCGTTTTATCTAATACTGCCATGGTTTGCTCTAATGTCGCACCGGGTGGCAATTCTACCATAACAATAAGCACACCTTGGTCTTCGTTAGGCAAGAACCCTGTTGGTAAGCGCTGGAAACCAAAAATAAGGCCAATAACAATCAGAATGTAACAAACAAAGCTGATTAAAGGGTAACGAATAAATTTAATTACGCCTTTTTCGTATAGATGTAAACTTTTATTATAAAAGTTGTTAAACCAACCAAAAAAGCGTTGAGTGAATTCGCTTAACCAAGTAAATGGAGGAATAGTGGCTAATTTTGCCGCGATTGTTTGTTTGACTACAACACCGTCTTTGGCTGGTGCTTTTAAAATTTGAGCACAAAGAGCAGGTGTTAATACGATCGCCATTAAAACCGAGAGTGACATCGCCGTAACAATAGTGATGGAGAACTGACGATAAATACCACCCGCAGCACCACCATAGAATGCCATTGGCACAAATACTGCCGAAAGTACTACGGCAATCCCCACTAATGCTGAGGTTATTTGTTCCATCGACTTGACTGTTGCTTGATAAGGCGACAACCCTTCGTCATGCATAATACGCTCAACATTTTCAATAACCACAATAGCATCGTCGACCAATAGACCGATTGCCAATACCATCGCGAACATTGATAAAGTATTGATAGTAAAGCCACATATATATAACACCGCAAAAGTACCCAATAATACAACCGGTACGGTGATTGTCGGAATTAGAGTTGAACGAAGGTTTTGCAAAAACACATACATTACGATAACAACTAAGATAATTGCTTCAATTAATGTATGAACCACATTACTAATCGACAATTTAACAAATGGTGTTGTATCGTAAGGATAAGCAAATTTAATATCTTCGGGAAAAATTTTAGATAATTCCTGAATTTTTTTATCAACTTGTTCTGAAGTATTTAATTGGTTAGCACCCGTTGCTAAATAGATCCCCAGACCTGCTGATGCATTACCATTGTAACGAGAAATAAAATTATAATCGGCCGCACCGATTTCAACATTGGCAATATCTTTTAATAAGACATTTGAACCATCGGTATTTACGCGAACCAAGATATTCTGAAATTGCTCAGGCGTTTTTAAACGAGATTGTGCTGTAATTGTAGCGTTAAGTTCTTGGCCTTCAGTCGAAGGTAAAGCACCTAATTGACCTGCGGTAACCTGAGCATTTTGTGCTTGAATTGCGGCAGTAACTTCTTCAATTGATAAATTAAAATAATTTAATTTATTTGGATCTAGCCAAATACGCATAGCATATTCAGAACCAAATAGCTGTGTATCCCCTACCCCTTGAACACGACGAATAGGATCTTGTACGGTAGAATAAACAAAGTCAGCAATATCTGCTTGTGTTTTCTGTGGGTTTGTCGAATAAAAACCAATAACCTTTAAAAAGTTAGTGTTATTTTTAGCAACCGACACCCCATTTTTTTGCACACTATCAGGTAAGCGTGATTTAATACTTTCTACTTTGTTTAATACTTGTACTTGCGCAAAATCAGGATTTGTTCCAGGTGCAAAGGTTAATGTAGTTTGAACCACACCTTGTGCACTACTGGTTGATTTCATATAAATCAAGTTATCTAAACCTGTTAAATTTTGTTCAATCAACTGCGTTACTGTATTTTCAATTGTTTGCGCATCAGCACCTGGATAAGTTGCCGTTACGGTAACAGCAGGCGGGGCAATATCCGGATATTGTTCGACAGCTAGCAACTTTATACATAAAGCACCGCCTAACATCATCATGATAGCAATAACCCATGCAAAAACAGGTCTATCAATAAAAAACTTAGCCATAATTAAATCTACCCCTGTTTTATTTCATACTGTTTTTGATGATATTGTCTAACTGATCTTGTGATAAAGTAGCTGGCTCACCCACGATTTGTCCTTTCATTGGTTGTCCCATTTCAACAGCGGTTAAGTTAAGTAAGCCTGTTGTAATAACTTGTTCTCCAACATTAATGCCTTTAGTTACCACCCAATAACCACTTACACCCGTGTAAATTTGGATACCTTGACGATACTCAATTGAATTATCGGGTTTTAGAATTTTAGCGGTATATTCACCTTTAACATTACTGGTAATACCTTGTTGTGGAACAAGTACAGCATTTTTAATATAGCCAAGAGTCAATTGCGGTTTAACAAACATACCAGGTAAAATTTTGCCTTCAGTATTGGCAAATTGAGATCGCAATGTAACCGTTCCAGTCGTTTCATTAACAGTCATATCAGAAAACTTGATATTGCCAGGTAACGCATATTTAGACCCATCATTAAAGTATAATTCTACATTATCCCCTTTTGCTGGTTCATAAATAACGTTTTCTTCTTGAAGATATTTATTATATCGGGTTGCAGCTTCGGTCATATCAACATAAATCGGATCAAGCTGTTGAACTAATGCTAGCGGGTTTGCTTGCCCAGCTGACACTAACGCGCCTTCGGTTACACTTGATTTACCAATGTAACCATCAATAGGCGAATACACTTTCGTATAATCTAAATTAACTTTGGCTGTATGTTCTGCTGCTTGAGCAACTAATACACTTGCTTCCGCCTGTTTTGCATCAGCGGCAGCCTTATCATAATCTTGTTGGCTGATCGATTTGGTTGTCAATAATCCTGCATAACGTTTTAAAGTCAGTTGCGCAATATTGGCATTCGCTTTGGCACTGGCAACACTAGCAACGGCACTATCATAATTAGCCTGATAAATTGCTGGATCGATTTGATAAAGTGATTGGCCTGCTTTGACATTCGAACTTTCTTCAAATTCGCGTTTTAGCACAATACCGCCAACCTGAGGTCTAATTTCAGCAATTTGAGACGCAACCACGCGACCAGGTAAACTGATTTTTAAGGTGAAGTCCAAAGGTTCAACTTTAAAAACGGTTACTTTTGGTATTTGATTATTACCGCCCTGTGATTTGCTATTATCACAACTAGTTAATAAAAGTAGACTGCTTAATGCTACTGGTACGGTTAATAATAGTTTGTTAAATCTCATATCAAAATGACCTCAGTGAACTTAATAATTATTTTTTTTAATAACATTGAATGTAATTCAAAAGTAACCGAGGATTTTACAAAAAATATGCATAAATTGTAAGTATCTTTACAGCTTAATAGCACAGAGTTCTAAAAAATGCCAAACTAAGTGATGATAGTAAAAAAATGATATTGGTTATTATGCTTTTTTAAAGAAATAAAGTACTATGTGTTAATTGATTTTTTGTGCTATAAAATAGTTTAGATAAAATGTTATACTAATAAGTAAAACGGTAAACCTAGCTTTTCAAGTGATATTAATTTGTATTTACTAAGAATAACTAAAAAATTTACAGGTGTTATACTCCGTAATCATTTTTATTCAAAAATAGTTTTGAATAATTTGAGTCTATATTTAATTTAATTCTGAGATGGTTATTATGGATAATTTACGTATTGTTCTAATTGTTGTTGCGTCCTTGGTCATTATTGCATTATTGATTCATGGATTTTGGATCAATAAAAAGGAACGCTCTTCTTTATTTAATTCTGATAAAAGGAAGAAAAACCAGCAAAATGCTCAACAGTATGAAAATAGCTATATCGATGATATAGAAGAAGATGATGTGATATTAATCACACCTAAAAACAAAAAAAATAGTGAAAGTGTAGATAAAAACACACCGGATGAACTCGTTCAAGAAACCATGCCTAAGCAAGAGGATCTATTTGTTAACAATCATCATCAAGAACCAACAACACAAGATCCAGCTCCAAAAGAGCCAAACATAAGCATGAACCATGATCTATTTGACGATGAACCCTTAAAAACTGAAGCTAATGTATCGATAGAAAAAGCTGATGCTAAACGTGACGATAAAATTCAACCGGCTACCCCAAAAACAAAACCAGAAAAACTTAACATCAATAAAAATGATGAAGATAAAACCGAAATTATTATCTTAAACATTAAAGGCATCAACGGTAAGTTATTACAAGGCGATGTATTATTAGGCAGTATTATGCAATCAGGGTTTCAATTTGGTGATATGCGAATTTTCCATCGGCATGTTGACCCTGCAGGTAATGGCCCAATACTTTTTAGTTTGGCAAATATGGTCAATCCTGGCTATCTCGATCCTGAAACCATGCACGAATTTACAACGCCGGGCGTTTCAATTTTTATGGTTGCACCGACTCAAGGTAACAATCAACAAAACTTTAAACTGATGTTACAAACTGCCCAACGTATTGCTGATGATGTTAATGGTGTTGTGTTAGATGATGAACATCATATGCTGACACCACAAAAAATTGATAGTTACAAAGAACGCATCAAAAAAGCGTGTAACGAAATTTAACCCCAACGTCTTTTCAGTAATCATTCTTCACTACCACCGTCAATGTAATTTGATGGTGGTAATTAAAACTTCGAACAGCTTATAAAATTGGCTGTTTGGAAATAATAATTATCTTGTCTGACAAAATCAGAGTACTAGGAATGTGATAATCTTTTAACGCTCATGTATTAATTTAAGAGTCGAACACTATGCCATTATCAAATAAACCCGAAAATACTGCACACCAAACTATACCGAATGAAGACATCAAACAACAAATAGTATCATTACGTGCTTTAATTAGACATCACGAATACTGCTACTATGTTCTTGATACTCCTGAAGTCCCTGATGTGGAGTATGATAAATTATTCAAACAACTTCAGTCATTGGAACAGCAATATCCTTCGCTGATTACGCCTGACTCGCCTACCCAGCGAGTAGGCGGTAGTCCGTTAGCACAATTCTCAACAATTAGGCATCAAATACCAATGTTATCATTAGATAATGTATTTGATGAATCGAGTTTTCTTGCCTTCAATAAACGAATTAAAGATCGATTGAATTTACCAGAAAACCAGTCTGTTGAATATTGCTGTGAATTAAAACTTGATGGATTAGCAGTAAGTTTACTCTATGAAAAGGGTAAATTTGTACAAGCGGCAACACGCGGTGATGGTACTACAGGAGAAGATATCACAGCTAATGTTAAAACAATTAAAACGATTCCTTTAGTGTTAATTGGTGACAATATCCCTGAACGTTTAGAAGTTCGAGGTGAAGTGTTTATGACACATAAAGGATTTGAAAAACTCAATGCAGATTCGCAAAAACAGAATGAAAAACTATTTGCAAATCCTCGTAATGCCGCAGCTGGATCACTGCGACAATTAGATCCTAAAATTACCGCTAAAAGACCTTTAACCTTTTTTTGTTATGGAGTTGGTATTGTTGAAGGCGCGAGTTTACCCGATACCCATTATCAACGTTTGATGCAATTTAAGGCATGGGGATTACCGGTTAGTAATAAAGTTGAAATTCGCCAAGGTGCACAAGCCGCGCTAAATTATTTTAATCAAGTTGGTCAAGAAAGAATGTCACTTGGGTTTGACATCGATGGCGTTGTGATTAAGGTTAATAGTATTTCATTACAAAATGAGCTTGGCTTTGTAGCTAGAGCACCGCGTTGGGCAACAGCATTTAAGTTTCCGGCACAAGAAGAAGTGACGCAATTAAAAAAAGTTGACTTCCAAGTTGGAAGAACTGGTGCGATAACGCCAGTTGCAAGACTTGAACCAGTCTCGGTTGCCGGCGTTATTGTCAGTAATGCTACCCTTCACAACAACGATGAAATAATCAGATTAGACATTCGTGAAGGCGATTATGTTACAGTACGTAGAGCCGGAGATGTTATTCCCAAAATTGTCTCGGTAATACTAGATCGTAGACCAGCTGATAGTAAAGCAATTACCTTTCCAACCCATTGCCCAATTTGTGGCTCGTTAATTGTTCGAGATGAAGGACAAGCGATATCACGCTGTGCGGGTGGATTAATTTGTCCAGCTCAACGAAAAGAAGCGCTTAAACATTTTGTTTCACGCCGAGCGATGAACGTTGATGGTATGGGCGATCGACTCATTGAACAGCTTGTCGATAAAGATTATGTTAAAACACCTGTTGATCTCTATAAATTAACACTGCCAATGTTATGCTCTTTAGATAAAGTAGGCGAAAAATTGGCTAATAACTTATTAAATGCATTAGCCACATCTAAAAATACGACATTAAACCGTTTTATTTTTGCATTGGGCATTCCTAATGTGGGTGAAGTAACAGCTGAAAATTTAGTTAATCAATTAGGTGATTTAAAAGCGATTGAAAGTGCTTCACTCGAACAATTACAAACCGTCAATGATATTGGTGCAGTGATTGCCGAAAGTATTATTGATTTCTTTCAAGAACCGCATAATCGTGATGTAATAACGCAATTAACGAGCGATGAAATCGGTATTCATTGGCCTGCGGTTTCCCCACAATCTCCAATTAGTAACATCAATTCACCGTTTTTAGGTAAAACTGTGGTGCTAACAGGTACATTATCGAGTTTAACCCGTGATGAAGCAAAAGATAGATTAAAACAATTAGGCGCTAAAGTGGCGGGTAGCGTCTCTAAAAATACCGATATGGTTGTTGCTGGTGAATCTGCCGGTTCAAAATTAGACAAAGCCCAACAGCTGGGTATAACAATCATTGATGAGCAAGAGTTTATCCATTTACTTAATGAATAAATAACAAATATACTGGCATCTATTTCACTATTTATTGAAAATAGTGAAATAGCGAAAACTAAGGAGAATGTCATGCCATTATTAGATAGTTTTAAAGTCGATCATACTAAAATGAACGCACCTTTTGTCCGTATTGCTAAAACAATGAAAACCCCTAAAGGTGATGATATTAGTGTATTTGATCTTCGTTTTACTGTTCCCAATAAAGAGTTATTGCCAGAAAAAGGCATTCATACATTAGAACATCTATTTGCAGGATTTATGCGCGATCATCTTAATAGTGATAAAGTCGAAATTATTGATATCTCGCCAATGGGATGCCGAACCGGATTTTACATGAGCCTGATAGGTAAACCAGAAGAATCACGAGTGGTAGATGCATGGCTACAATCTATGCAAGATGTATTAAATGTTGAATCACAAAAACAGATTCCCGAATTGAATGAATATCAGTGTGGGACTTACAAAATGCACTCACTAGATGAAGCAAAAGCAATTGCACGTAAAATTATTCAGTCAGGAATTGGAATTTGCAATAATCATGATATTGCATTAACTGAAGAACAACTCGTAACAATCAATCAATAAGGAAATAATATGCCAAATGTTGTTATTGACTTTTTAGAAGGTCGCACTATAGAACAAAAAAGAGAAATGGCAAAACGTGTAACCAATGCTATCGCCGAAACACTAAATTGTAAGCCTGAAGCAGTACAAATTATTATGCACGAAATTTCAAAAGACCAAATTGCGAATGGTGGTGTTTTGCGGTGTGATAAAGATTAATTAAACTCAAGACTCAATTTATACTCAATCAAAAAATAAAAAGCGTTTGTCATAATTTATGGCATATCATGCACATTTCATTTAAAACCTTAAAAATCATTCTGTTTTTAAGGTTTATCTATTTTAAATCTTGGGCAACGTTTGTAATATTGAACATGATATAAAATACTTAGTGATTGCAATGAAGGTGAAGTAAATGCCCCATTTTACTGACTTTGGTTGCCAAATAGTGCTCATTATTAGGATTTTCACCCACTTCTAACGGCACCCTTTCAGTAATTTTTATGCCTGCTTGTTCAAGCACTCTTATTTTTTCTGGATTATTGGTTAATAGTCTAATATCAGATACACCAAGTAATGTTAGCATGTCTGCGCAAAGCGTAAAGTCACGTTCGTCAGCAGCAAACCCCAACTGCTCATTCGCTTCTACTGTATCTAGTCCTTGATCTTGCAGAGCGTAAGCGCGAATTTTATTAAGCAAACCAATATTGCGACCTTCTTGACGATGATAAAGTAAAATTCCCCGTCCTGCTTGTGCTATCTGTTTTAAAGCCGCCTCTAGCTGAAAACCACAATCACAACGTAAACTAAATAGCGCATCGCCAGTTAGGCACTCTGAATGAATTCTTGTTAATACCGGCTCTTTATTTGCAATATCACCCAAAACTAACGCCACATGATCCTTACCAGTTGCAATTTCTTCAAATCCCACAATAGTGAAACATTCCCATGGGGTTGGCAGTTTTGCTTGTGCAACAAGTTTTAATTGCATCATTATCTCCGTATTGAATAAAACTTAAATAGAATTTTTTAAAAAACTCTCTTCCATGCTAAAATATATAGCAATTTGTGCTTAATTGAGTTTTTAAATGGGGTTAATAATAAAAAAAACAATAGCCACGCTGGCTATTTTCTTAGTTATACCTTTAGTAATTATAGCTATAAATTGGCATTGGCAACCAGAATCATTAAATAATACATCCAAATTTTTTTTCGTCATAACAGAAACGGCAAGTTTTCCTTGGGCAATAATAACATCATTCGTTTTGTTTATCCTGTTTTGCTTATTATTAAACATTAAAACGACAAAAAAAATAGTATTAATTGGAATACTTCTTGTGGGTGCAATACTAACGGGGCAAATGATTAAAGCTGTTATCAAATCTCAAACGGCAGAATCTCGACCCTATGTATTATGGATGAATAAACAATATCAGTTAAGTGATGATAAATTCTATTCGTTGGCTAAATTAGAAAAAAAACAACTCATTGATCAGTTATTGACTAATTCCAACATGATCCCAACTTGGTTACGTCAACATTGGCAAAACGAAACAGGTTATTCATTTCCATCAGGACATACTTTATTTGCAGTAACATGGGCTTTTTTAGCAGTAACATTATTAGGCTTTAAACGCCATTATATTGTGGTCTATATGTTGATTATTTGGGCATTATTAATTGAAATTAGTCGATTATGTTTGGGTATGCACAGCCCAGTTGATCTGTTGTGTGGTGTTTTAGTTGCTTGGATCATTTCATTAATTTGCTATTTTTATGCACAAAAATATCATATAGTAGATAACTGATAATTAGCGTAAACCGTGTTGAAATAATATTTGAGAATAACGCTCATTTTAAATAACGTTAAAATAATAAAAAGGTTATTATTATGAAATTTATTATATCCATTCTATTGATAATTATTATTTTTGCCCTATCTATTTCGGTAGGCGCATTCAATGATGAAGTGGTAACATTTAACTATTTATTTGCTAAAACCGAATTAAGATTATCAGTTTTATTGGCGCTATTTTTTGGCTCTGGCTTTATTATTGGAATGATATTAACAGGAATTTTCTTTATTAAATTAAAACTACAACATTCTTCAACAAAACGTAAATTAAATAAATTACAAAAAAAATATGATGATAGTATAGCTGATCATCAAAAAGATAATTTAATTAAACCTCATCAAGAATAAAATATTATGTTTGAATTGTTATTTCTATTATTACCTATTGCTGCCGCTTACGGTTGGTATATGGGCGATAGAAATGCTAAACAAAAATATACAAATCAATCAAATCGACTATCTCGAGAATATGTAGATGGTCTTAACTTTCTTTTATCTAACCAAAAAGATAAAGCTGTCGATCTGTTCCTTGATATGCTTAAAGAAGATGAAGGCACGTTAGAAGCACATCTGACTTTAGGCAATTTATTTCGTTCTCGTGGCGAAGTAGATAGAGCGATACGAATCCATCAAGCATTAATGGAAAGTTCATCCCTCTCTTTTGAACAACGATTATTAGCCATTCAACAACTTGGACGTGATTATATGGTTGCAGGTCTTTATGACCGCGCTGAAGAGATGTTTTTACAACTCATTGATGAAGAAGATTTTCAACAACATGCGTTACAACAACTTATTTTTATTTATCAATCAACCAGTGAATGGATTAATGCAATTAATACTGCCACCAAGTTGGTTAAACTCGGCAATACAAAATACAAAACAGATATAGCTCAATTTTATTGTGAGTTAGCTTCGCTTGCTATCGCCAATGAAGACCTTGAAAAAGCGTATAGTTTATTACAAAAATCGGCAGCAGCCGATGCTAAGTGTGCTCGAACCTCACTGATGTTAGGACGCGTATTGATTGTGCAAAATAAAATTGAACAAGCAATTGAATCATTCAAACAGATACTTGAACAAGATAAAGCCTTTATCGGTGAAGCTTTACCTTTATTAAAAGAGTGTTATCTTAAATTAAATAAAGAAGACGAATTTCAGCAGTTTTTACAATTATGTGTTGATCAAGATTCAGGCAATGTCGCTGAACTCATGCTTGCCGATATCATTGAAAAAAAGAGAGGTCTTGATGCAGCCCAGAACTATATGTATCGAGAGTTATTAAAACACCCTAATTTAAAAGGGTTTTATCGTTTAATGGATTACCATGTTGCCGATGCCGAACAAGGTCGAGCAAAAGAGAGCCTATTATTGTTACGTAATATGGTAGGTGAACAAATAAAAATAGTACCAAATTACCGTTGTCAAAAATGTGGATTTACGGTTAATTCAATTTACTGGTTATGCCCTGGTTGTCGTTCATGGTCTACAATTAAACCTGTTCGTGATTTTGAACAGCATTCTGAAAAATAAAGAGTTTTTTATGTTTTTAATCGATTCGCACTGTCATTTAGATAGTTTAGACTTTAATACTAAGTCAATTGAGCAAGTACTACAAAAAGCAACTGAAAATGATGTTAAACACTGCTTAAGCGTAGCAACAACCTTATCTGGTTATGAATCAATGAAGCGCTTACTGACACCTTACACTAATCAATGTTCTTTTTCGTGTGGTATTCATCCCCTTAATCTTGATGACGAACCTTATGATGCTGACCGCTTCGAAAATTTGGCTAAAGAAGAGAATGTTGTCGCTTTAGGTGAAACAGGACTTGATTATTATTATCAGCAAGATAATCTAGAGCTTCAACAGCATAATTTTATTGAACATATACGTCTTGGAAGAAAGCTTAGCAAGCCAATCATCGTCCATACACGAAATGCCAGACAAGATACATTAACAATCTTAAAAGAACAGCACGTCCATTCAGGTGTGTTACATTGTTTCACCGAAGATATTGATACGGCAAAAAAACTATTAGACTTAGGTTTTTATATCTCTTTTTCAGGCATTATTACCTTTAAAAATGCCGAAGCATTAAGAGAAGTGGCAAAATTTGTGCCATTAGATCGTATTTTAATCGAAACTGATTCACCCTATTTAGCTCCAGTACCTTATCGTGGTAAAGAAAACCAACCTGCTTATGTGCGGGAAGTTGCGCAATATTTATCGGTTCTCAAAGGTATTTCTTTAGCGCAACTAGCACAGCAAACCACTTATAATTTTTGTCAATTATTCAATCTTCGAGGAAAGTTAAATGAAGTATAAATTAGCTATTGATTGGGACCATTTTCTAGCAAATTATTGGCAAAAAAAACCCGTTATTTTACGAAAAGCCTTTGCGGAGTTTGTCGATCCAATCACACCCGATGAACTTGCTGGACTCGCGATGGAAGAAGAGCTTGATAGCCGAATTGTGACGAATAAAAATGGAAAATGGGATGCTAAATTTGGTCCTTTTACGCATTACGATGATCTTGGTGAGGATCACTGGAGTTTATTAGTGCAAGCGGTAGATCATTGGCATGAACAGGCAGCAACGTTAGTTGAACCGTTTAAGTGTATTCCTCATTGGCAATTTGAAGATCTTATGATTTCTTATGCAACAAAAGGGGCTGGTGTTGGACCGCATATTGACAACTATGATGTTTTTATCATTCAAGGTATGGGATGTCGACGTTGGCAAGTTGGCGATCGTAATCCTAATTACAAACAGTTTAGTGCTCACAAAGCGCTATTACATGTAGAAGCTTATCAGCCGATTATTGATGAAGAAATCACCGCCGGTGATATTTTATATATTCCAATTGGCTTTCCACATAATGGTGTATCAATTGGCGAATCACTAAGTTATTCAGTTGGCTTTAGAACGCAAACTTCACAAGAATTATTAAGTGGTTTTGCTGATTATGTGATTGATAACTTACCAAATGGGATTTTTTATCAAGATCCAGACTTAAAATTACCAAGCGATCCTTATCGTATCGTGCCCTATGAGCTAGAAAAACTACAAGGGCAAATGATCGACCTCATCAAAAACCCAGACTTATTCAATGACTGGTTTGGTAAACACATCACAATACCTATGCATGATCTTAACATCATCCCGGCAGATCCCGCCTATGAGCTAGATGAATTTGAAGAAATTCTAAAATCTGGTGCCGAACTACATCGTGTACCGAGTATACGTATTGTAAAAATAGAGGATACGGCTTATATCAATGGTGAAAAAATACCCTTACCGATGGAAACCATCGACCTATTATGTGAAACCGATGTACTTTACTACGAACAATTACAAGATGAACAAACCCTAAATGTCATGTTAAAATTGGTCAATCTTGGTTACTGGTATTTTGACGAAGAGTAAATTTTGTTCAAAAACTATTGGCTAAAAAAAGCTACCCGAAAAAACTGCAAAATGGCGAAATTATCGGCTAATTTGTCTAAAAAATTAGATAGTTATAAAATTTAACCAAATAATTTCGCCTCAATAAAAATAAACAAAATAAAACCGACTAATTTCGGCTTTTCATTTGGATTTTTATTACTTTTAAGTATATACTTGCCCCGCTTTAAAATACCCGCCTGTTTAATGATGAATTACATCATAAATGCTTTTTATTAGTGAACGATCTTTTTAACAACTAGAGGTACACATGAATAATGAAACAATCCTAGTCAAGCAAGCCGAAAGTGAAAACCAGAAAATTACCCCATATCAAAAAAAGACGCTTTTCGCATCTACAGTTGGTTATGCTCTAGATGGTCTAGACATGATGATTTTAGGTGTTTGTTTTAGTCTCATCGCTGCGACCTATAATCTGACAAAAGCAGATCTGGGTACTTTAACCTCGGTCACGCTTTTAGGTGCGGTAATCGGTGGTATTTTATTCGGTATACTTGCTGACAAATATGGTCGGGTAAGGGTTTTTTCTTGGACTATTTTAATTTTCTCTTTATTTACTGGACTTTGTGCGCTCTCCCCTAATTACGAATGCTTTTTAATTTTTCGATTTCTAAGTGGGCTCGGTTTAGGTGGCGAATTTGGCATTGGCATGACACTTGTTTCAGAAAGTTGGCCTAAAAGCAAGCGCTCAAGAGCAACTTCTATTGTCGCATTAGGCTTTCAATTAGGTATTATTTTAGCAGCACTAACAGTTAACTTTATTGGTGAAGTTTATGGTTGGCGCTGGGCTTTTGCGATGGGAGTATTGCCTGCTTTATTTGTTGCTTGGACACGTAAAGGACTAAAGGAACCCGAAATTTGGCAAAATTTAAAAGATCAAAATAAAAATAAAATCGCAATTAACAAGTTATTTAATACACCAAAAACGACAGCCACTACTATTGGTTTAACCATAGCCTGCGCGGTACAGAATTTTGGCTTTTATGGACTGATGGTTTGGATGCCAAACATGATTGCAACTGAATTAAAATTACCGTTCAAAAACACTATGTTTTGGACCATCTCAACAACGATTGGGATGTCATTAGGGATTTTAATCTTTGGTTGGCTATGTGACAAATTTGGTCGGCGCCCTTCTTATATTGTTTTTTTACTGGTTTCTGCTATATCGATTTGGTTTTACTTTCACCAAACAGATATGGTGATTCTTATTATATTTGGTTCTGTAATTGGCTTTTTTGTCAATGGAATGATGGGCGGTTATGGCGCATTGCTTGCTGAACACTACCCAACAGATGCAAGATCAAGTGCCGAAAACATTATTTTCAATGTTGGACGGGGAATTGCTGGCATATCGCAAGTTTTGATTGCTTATTTAGCCACTGTTTATTCCATCAGTTATGCCTTAGCGTTACTTTCGACCGCTTATTTACTGTCTGCGGCTGCATTTATCTTTTTAATCCCCGAAACAAAAGGTAAGACATTAGAATAATACAAAAAAACAGGGCTACTGCCCTGTTTAAATAACTTAGCCGATTAATCAAAAAAATATTAATTAGTGTTACATGAAGCAGGGGTCAATGTTACGCTAAATATCTTTTCATCATTAATATAATAGCTATGAACGGCACCATTAGGAAATGCACCTCTAAACTCTTTAATTTGTTGATTATCCGAACAGTAAACCTTTTTCAAACTTTCAGTTGTCATTTTTTCGGTTTCAGGGATTTGCAATGAATCCTTAGATACATTAATGATATAGCGATAATTAATTACATCATTATCTTTAAAGATATCAACTAAGCTAGTTTTTGAATCAACTTTAGCTGGGAGTACTTTTTTTGCCTCACTAATAATTAAATCTTGTAATTTAGTGAGATCAGCTTTATCAGGCGCCTTTACCTTATTACTATTATCACAACCGAACAAAACAACACACATTAAAGCTATTGAAGTGATTTTTAAGAATTTCATATAATATATTCCTTAGTTATTATTTCGTTGATTATAAATTAGATAGTTTTACAAACGTATATAGCGCATTTTTTATATTATTACCACATAAATTTATGTACAGACAATAAAGTTATAGAATATTCTTCGCCAACACATAAAACTTGTAACACATTAATTGAAAAAAGCGACAAAGAAGGCTAAAACGCTAACAAGCTTTTACTCGTGATAGTTACCCCATCGATTCATCCATAAAAAATATAACTAATTTTTTGCTCATAGCCATTTTTTTAAAAATTAAAGCGTATTTTGTGCTTTTAAGCGATTTCTTCAATTCACTATTTAAATAAAAAGGGCTTTAATTCGCCCTTTTAACATAAAATTACCCATAATTTTACAATGGTTGTAAACCATTGAAAGCATTATTTATTATCGCAATCGCTTGGTTTTAACGTTAACGTTAATGCTTTATCGTTATTGATGTAATAATTATGAGTCTCCCCTTGAGTAAAAGCAGTTCTTATTGCGCTAATGCCAATATCTTTACCGCAATAGAAAGTTTTTAATTTAGCTAACATTGCGTTTTGATTAGTCTGAGCTTGTAATGCATCTTTAGTGAGGTTGTTTACCGAATATTTATAACTAATCATATTATCGTCTTTCGCAACATCGACTAAAGTGACATTTTGATCAATACCTGAAGGTAATTTTTGTTTTACTGCTTTAATAATAAGATCTTGAGCAAGATTATAATTACCGTCCTTTATTTGATTGAGAATATTTTCTGTTTCTAACTTCGTTTTATCGTATAAATCTTGGGCTTTGTCACCTACGGCAGAACTCGTGTCTACCACTTGTTGTTTAATATCATCCATCTTAGATTTTGAATCATCACAATTGACTAAAAATAACCCCATTATTGATAGAACGATTACTTTGTATGTTTTCATTGTAAAACCCTTTTAAATGTGGAGAATTGTTGAATATTTCTAATGCCTGAAAATAGCGGCATCTAAATAATTTATGTATATAAAACTCATTGATTAAACTTCAATTTTTAATGGTTGATAAATCAATCTGCTTATCATGGCAGTTATGGATTAATTAGTGTGATAACCACCTGTTACGCCATAAGTTTCGGCTGTAGTATAACTGGACTCTTCACTTGCTAAATGTACATACACGCCACACAGTTCAACAGGTTGACCAGCGCGTTGTAAAGGTGTTTGTTTACCAAATTCTGGAATCGCCTCACTTGGCTGCCCACCACAAATTTGTAATGGTGTCCAAACAGGGCCTGGGGCTACACAATTCACACGAATGCCTTTACTTGCCAATTGTTTAGCCAGTCCACGAGAAAAGGCAATAATAGCAGACTTGGTTGAAGCATAATCAAGAAGATTTCCACTCGGTTGGAATGCTTGAACTGATGATGTAGTAATGATTGTTGAGCCTGGTTTTAAATAATTTAACGCCGCTTTAACTACCCAAAATAATGAAAATACATTTATTTCAAAGGTTTTTACAATTTGCTCAGTGGTCAATTTCGCAATATCTTCGACTGCAGTTTGTTTGCCAGCAACCAATGTTAAGTTATCTAATCCACCAAGCTTATCATGCGCTTGTTTAACCAGTTTTTTACAAAAAGATTCATCACTTAAATCACCTGGAATCAATACCGCTTTGCGGCCAACAGATTCAATTACTTTAGCAACTTCCTCAGCATCCTTTTGTTCAAACGGAAGATAGTTTATTGCTACATCAGCGCCCTCTTTAGCATAAGCGATTGCCGCAGCACGACCTATGCCAGAATCCCCACCGGTTACTAACATTTTTCGACCAGCTAAACGTTGGTGCCCTTGGTAACTTTTTTCACCACAGTCTGGAATGGGTTTCATATCACATTGTAGCGCGGGCGCGGTTTGTTTTTGCTTTTGAAATTTTGTGTGGTGATATTTTGTTGTTGGATTATAAATTTGTTCACTCATCGTTTTTTCTCCTAAGTTAAATACGTTTTTTACAAATCAAAATAACTTTAATAAAATCATTAAGATAAAACAAAATACTATTTCGAAAAATTATGCAGTAAATAAATTAAATATATGTGATGGTAAAACTTACTATTTGTTTTTATATCATCACCCTCATGTAGGAATGGAATATTGGGTGAATTGTTATAGATAGCTATCCTTGGCAGGTTAATAGGACCGTGAATAATATTAAACGTTGAATTATTTATTGGTGAAATATTATTCTTTTTTAGTCTAGCAAATAAATTGATATTAAGCCAGATATAACCAATTACATTAGCTTGTTATTATTTGAATTCGTCAGTTTGTTAAAACTAAAAATATTGTCTATAAGCATAAATATACTATCTCTCTTTCTGTGTAGAAATTAGACGTGACCGATTTAATCTTCGTCACAGTCATCAGGTTGTAATTCAACGATGA
This sequence comes from Gilliamella sp. B2824, assembly GCF_026536245.1. Classification (NCBI taxonomy): domain Bacteria; kingdom Pseudomonadati; phylum Pseudomonadota; class Gammaproteobacteria; order Orbales; family Orbaceae; genus Gilliamella; species Gilliamella sp. B2824. The sequence goes on from NZ_JAFNON010000011.1 coordinate 69,190, forward strand.
TTATTTCTTGATCATCAATATAATAATGATAATTTGCACCGTTTGGAAAAAAATGTTTTAGCTGTTTCACTTCGTCATTATCACTACAATAAGTTCTAAGCAATTTATCCCGAATCGTATCTTGAGTCGTTGGTAATAAGAGAGCATATTTAGACATATCTTTGACTTCGTATTTATAATTAATAACGTCATCTTCTTTGTAAATATCAACCAAAGTGGTAAGTGCATCAACAAATATGGGTAATTTTTTTTTAACAGGATTAATGACTAAATCATCAACCGTGTTATTTTCCTTTGGTGATGAACTAGCATTATTATTCTTATTTGAAGGTGAATTTTTTTTCTTGTTATCACAATTAATTAACAAAAAACACATTAATAGCAAAGGAATTATCTTAAAATTCGTCATAGTTGTCTTTCCCTTTAAATTACTGAATAACCGATACTTTTGTATATAAATTTTATGCAGTCTTCTTTGAAAAGATAATGAAGAACGTTAGAAAATATTGTTAATAAAACAGCAATGAAACATCGCTAAAATGGCGTATTAATATGATTAAAAAATAATTATTAGAATTACTTAGTTTTGATTCTGAAATAATGTTTAATTAAAAATAACGTTTAACACGCTATCGTTAATCGATAAAATCACTGCTTTATAATTTGTGACTAAGCTAAAAGTTAACTATAAACGACTATTATTGATGTGTGACAAAAAATTTTTTACTGTTTAAGCTAATCTTATATTAATCTATTTTTATTTCATTGAATAGAGACAACAATTCAATTAATTGATCGTACTAGCTGACGTTATTGTTACCACGTTTGAGCAGAATTTTTCACAAGCTATACGCATTGATTAAAAAAAAGTTGCACTTTTTTTAAAAACGAGTATTTTGTTAAAAATAACTTTTTGAAAATGACATAATTTTAATATATAAGCTTATGAACTTTTTACGTAAAAACGTCCTCATTAATATCCTAGTCAGCGTGGTCATTATTCCTGCGCGGGGGCGTTTTTCGATGTAAAAATATGTTCATACATAGAATTAAAACCCCCGCCCCCAAAAGCGGGGGTTTTTTTATGAATAATAAACAAGCAGAATAGAATAAGTGAGGAAGAAATGTTAGGAACACAGTGGATAGTAAAAACCTTAAAAGAAAAAGGCGTAACTACCGTTTTTGGATATCCTGGTGGACAAATTATGCCTCTTTATGACGCGCTTTATGATGGTGGTATTGAACATGTTTTATGCCGCCATGAACAAGGCGCCGCTATGGCAGCCATAGGCTATGCCAGGGCCACCGGTAAAATTGGCGTTTGTATTGCAACATCAGGACCAGGGGCAACCAATATCATTACCGGACTTGCTGATGCGTTGATTGATTCGGTACCGATTGTTGCGATAACAGGACAAGTTCCAAATAAACTAATAGGTACCGATGCATTTCAAGAAGTGGATGTTTTAGGATTATCATTAGCTTGTACTAAACACAGTTATTTAATTGATCAAGCAGAAAACTTACCCAATATTTTAGAAGAGGCTTTTTATTTAGCCAATTCAGGCAGGCCAGGACCAATACTTATTGATGTTCCTAAAGATATTCAGCTTGCAGATCTTAATTATCAAAAATATTTATCGCCAATCACAACTCATCTTAATCTTAATAATACTTCAAAATCCAATATCTCTCCTGCTGACATTGAACTCGCTAAAACCATGATATCCCAAGCTAAAAAACCTATGCTATATATTGGGGGTGGAGTTGGTTTATCTGGCGCGATTGACGAGCTTAGACAGTTTATGAATTTTACTCAAATACCGAGTGTATCAACACTTAAAGGTTTGGGCGCGGCTGATATCAATAATCCTTATTATTTAGGGTTAATTGGTATGCATGGTTCAAAAGCAGCTAATTTAGCTGTGCAAGAGTGTGATCTATTAATTGCTTTAGGCGTAAGATTTGATGACCGGGTCACGGGCAATTTAAATGAATTTGCTCGGCATGCCAAAGTGATTCATATTGATATTGATCAAGCTGAAATTAATAAATTAAAACAAACCCACTTAGGGTTACAAGGTGATATAAAAAGCGTTCTACCATCAATTCATCAAGCTGTTGCAATAGGTGACTGGCATAACAAAATCCAAGAATTGAAAAACCTATATCCCACTCGCTATGATCATCCAGGCGATCCAATTTATGCACCAGCATTATTAAAAACGCTATCTGAGCGAAAGTCGCCAACTACAATTGTAACAACTGATGTCGGTCAACACCAAATGTGGACAGCACAACATATGCAGTTTAATGATCCCAAAAATTTTATTACTTCAAGTGGACTCGGTACCATGGGATTTGGATTACCTGCGGCAATTGGCGCTCAACTCGCCAGACCTAATGACAGTGTAATATGTATTTCTGGTGATGGTTCTATCATGATGAATATTCAAGAACTCACTACAATTAAACGCAAAAAGTTACCGATAAAAATTGTTTTAATTGATAATCAACGTTTAGGTATGGTAAGGCAATGGCAAGAGTTATTTTTTAACCAACGCTATAGTGAGACTAATTTATCTGATAATCCCGATTTTTTAATGTTAGCCAAAGCATTTGATATAACTGGTGAAAAAATAACAAAAAAATCTGAAATTGAACCAGCAATAACTAACATGCTAAATTCGCCTAATGCTTATTTATTGCATGTTTGCATTGATGAATTAGAAAACGTTTGGCCATTAGTACCACCTGGTGCATCTAATGAAAATATGTTAGATAAAAAGGGAAACAATAAATGATGAGTGAAAGAACGAAACAGCAGCTATGCATTAAAGCTTATGACAATTTAGGGGCACTAGAGCGTATTTTACGTGTCATACGTCATCGTGGTGCGCATATTGAAAACTTAACAATGCAAATTGAAGATCAACATATTTTTGCCTTAGTGTTGACATGCACCACCGAACGCAGCGTTGCAGCTTTATGCAATCAAATTAACAAATTAGTGGATGTTATTTCAGTTGAAATATGAATTTGTTTCATCGATAACTGTCGATGAAATAATAATTAAAAATAATATAGATATATTTAGAAAGTTAAACAAAGTTAATAGTATAATGCTTGACCTTTAAAAGAATAAAGATAAAGCAACATACTTGCTTAACAAAAAGTAAAATTGAGAGGAAAACAAAATGGGTACTACAGCGAAATCTGATTATATTTGGTTGAATGGTGAAATGGTTCCATGGGCTGATGCAAAAATACATGTCATGTCTCATGCTTTGCATTATGGTACCTCTGTTTTTGAAGGTGTGCGTTGCTATAACACACATAAAGGCCCAGTTATCTTTCGTCATAAAGAACATGCTCAACGATTATTAAATTCAGCCAAGATTTATCGTTTTCCAGTCCCTTATACGCTAGAAGAGATCATGGAAGCAACTCGCCAAGTCATCAAAAAAAATAATCTTGAAAGTGCATACATCCGCCCTTTAGTCTTTATTGGTGATGTTGGCATGGGCGTTATTCCACCAGCCGGCTACAAAACCGACGTGATGATCGCGGCGTTTCCATGGGGCGCTTATCTTGGTGAAGATGCCTTAGAACAAGGTATTGATGCAATGGTATCATCATGGAATCGTTTTGCACCAAATACCATCCCAGCAGCGGCTAAAGCGGGGGGTAACTACTTATCATCACTACTTATCGGATCAGAAGCTCGAGCTAATGGCTTCCAAGAAGGGATCGCTTTAGACGTAAACGGCCAGCTTTCTGAAGGTTCAGGCGAAAACTTATTTATCGTCAAAGACGGCATACTATTTACCCCATTACTATCATCATCCGCCCTACCAGGGATCACTCGTGATGCTATCATCAAACTTGCACATGATCTAGGAATTGAAGTACGTGAACAAACACTTTCACGTGAATCACTATACCTTGCTGACGAAGTATTTATGACAGGTACCGCGGCCGAAATCACACCAGTACGTAGTGTTGATCGAATCCAAGTTGGTATTGGTCGTTGTGGCCCAATCACAAAACAAATCCAACAAACTTTCTTTGGTTTATTTAACGGTAAAACCGAAGATAAATATGGTTGGTTAGATCCAGTTAAATAAACGTCATTTTCTAATCCACTAATTCATTTTAGTGGATTGGCTTTTTAAAGTTACGATACAAAATTATCAACCGATAGGAATCGGTCGCTTACATAAAAAAATTGGGAGCAAGAAATGCCTAAATATCGTTCAGCCACCTCTATAGAAGGTCGCAACATGGCGGGTGCCCGTGCCTTATGGCGTGCAACAGGCGTAAAAAATGAAGACTTTGGTAAACCTATTATTGCGGTGGTCAACTCATTCACACAATTTGTACCGGGGCATGTTCATTTAAAAGATATAGGTCAACTGGTAGCAAAAGAAATTGAAGCATGTGGTGGCATTGCTAAAGAATTTAACACAATTGCTGTCGATGACGGTATCGCCATGGGTCATGGTGGGATGCTTTACTCACTGCCATCACGAGAATTAATTGCTGACTCTGTAGAATACATGGTTAATGCCCATTGTGCTGACGCCATGATCTGTATTTCAAACTGTGACAAAATCACACCAGGCATGTTAATGGCATCACTTCGTTTAAATATTCCAACGGTGTTTGTGTCTGGTGGTCCAATGGAAGCAGGAAAAACTAAACTTTCAGATCAAATTATTAAGTTAGATTTAGTTGATGCCATGATTCAAAGCGCAAATCCAAATGTCAGTGATGCTGATAGTAAAGCCATTGAGGAGTCTGCCTGTCCAACTTGTGGTTCATGCTCTGGCATGTTCACCGCAAATTCTATGAACTGCTTAACTGAAGCTTTAGGACTTTCATTACCGGGTAATGGATCGTTAGTTGCAACGCATAAACAGCGCGAACAGCTATTTTTAAAAGCAGCTAAACGCATAGTTGAAATCACGAAACGTTATTATGAACATGATGATGAATCTTACCTTCCGCGTTCTATTGCAACCAAATCGGCTTATGAAAATGCCATGTCTCTTGATATCGCTATGGGGGGTTCAACCAACACGGTGTTACACTTACTTGCCACTGCGCAAGAAGGTGAAATCGACTTTACTATGTCGGATATTGATAGATTATCTCGTAAAGTCCCGCATTTATGTAAGGTTGCGCCAAGTACAGCGCTGTATCATATGGAAGATGTACATAGAGCCGGCGGTGTTGTCTCTATCTTGTCTGAACTTGATAAAGCTGGATTACTTAATCGTGATGTTCACAATGTATTAGGACTCTCTTTACACGAAACCTTTGCACAATATGATATCACCCAAACCAAAGACGAATCAGTGAAAAAAATGTATCGAAGCGGCCCTGCCGGTATTCGTACAACGAAAGCATTTTCACAAGATTGCTATTGGGATAGTTTAGATGATGACCGTGTAAATGGCTGTATTCGCGACAAAGAACACGCTTATAGCCAAGATGGAGGTCTTGCCACACTTTATGGTAACCTTGCAGAAGATGGCGCAATTGTTAAAACAGCTGGCGTTGCGGCTGAAAACTTAGTATTCCGCGGCCCTGCTAAAGTTTACGAAAGCCAAGAAGATGCGGTTGATGCAATCTTGGGAGGGCGAGTTGTTGAAGGTGATGTAGTTGTAATCATCTATGAAGGACCAAAAGGTGGACCTGGCATGCAAGAAATGCTTTATCCGACCAGCTATTTAAAATCAATGGGATTAGGCAAAAAATGTGCACTTATTACTGATGGTCGATTTTCTGGCGGTTCTTCTGGCCTATCCATTGGTCATATTTCACCTGAAGCGGCTAATGGTGGGTTAATAGGATTAGTCCGTGATGGAGACATTATCGATATTGATATTCCAAACCGTAAATTAGTGTTAGATGTTCCTGTATCTGAACTTGAAAGACGCCGAGTGGCTGAAATGGAACGTGGCGATAAAGCCTTTACGCCTCATGATCGCGATCGCTATGTATCATTCGCCCTTAAAGCCTATGCGAGTTTAGCAACAAGTGCCGACAAAGGTGCGGTTCGTGATAAAAGTAAATTAGGTGGCTAATGTGAAAAAAGAAGAGAATAAGCTCACTGGTGCAGATTATCTAAAAGCGACTCTTTGTTCAGCAGTCTATGATGTTGCACAAGTGACCCCGCTTGAAAAAATGGAAAAGATTTCTTTAAGGTTACATAACCAAATTTTTGTTAAACGGGAAGATCGCCAATTAGTCCACAGTTTCAAAATTCGTGGTGCTCAAGCTATGATAGCAAGCCTGACCGAAGAACAACGTAAACGAGGTGTAATTGCAGCATCTGCTGGTAATCATGCACAAGGCGTTGCGCTATCGGCGAGTAAATTAGGGATAAACTCCCTAATTGTGATGCCATTAACCACCGCTGACATTAAGGTAGAAGCGGTAAAAGGTTTTGGTGGTGAGGTATTACTTTATGGCGCCAATTTTGATGAAGCAAAAGCCAAAGCAATAGAGCTGGTTGAAGAACAAAATCGCGTCTTTATCCCGCCTTTTGATCACCCCTTAGTGATTGCCGGACAAGGAAGTATTGCTATGGAGTTACTACAGCAAAATGCTAAACTCGATCGCATATTTGTCCCTGTTGGAGGCGGTGGACTTGCTGCGGGCATTGCAGTATTAATTAAGCAAATTATGCCTTCAATCAAAGTGATTGCGGTTGAACCAGAAGATGCCGCATGTTTAAAAGCGGCTCTTGATGCAGGTAAACCTGTTGATTTAAATCGAGTAGGCTTATTTGCTGAAGGGGTTGCCGTTAAACGAATAGGCGATGAAACATTTAGACTTTGTCAACAGTACATTGATGATATTATCACTGTCGATAGTGACGAAATTTGTGCAGCGGTAAAAGATTTATTTGACGATGTACGCGCCATTGCCGAACCGTCAGGTGCTGTGGCGCTAGCGGGATTGAAAAAGTATGTTGCCAAGCACAATATTTGTGGCGAAAACCTGGCTCATATTTTATCTGGAGCTAATTTGAACTTTCATAGTTTGCGTTATGTATCAGAGCGCTGTGAACTAGGTGAAAAACGCGAAGTCCTTCTCGCTGTGACGATTCCAGAAAAGAAAGGTAGTTTTTTGAAATTTTGCCAACTGTTAGGTGGACGTTCAGTCACTGAATTTAATTACCGTTATCATGATGAACAATCAGCATGCGTTTTTGTCGGTGTTAAAATTACTAAAAGTGACGAAAAAGATGAAATTATGCAGGAATTAATTTCTGCTGGTTATGCCGTAGTTGACTTAACCGATGATGAAATGGCTAAATTACATGTTCGATATATGATTGGCGGCAAACCATGTAAACATATTGAAGAACAAGTATACAGTTTCGAATTTCCTGAATCACAAGGCGCACTTCTTAAATTCTTGCAAACATTGGGCACAAATTGGAATATTTCAATGTTCCATTATCGCAGTCATGGCACCGATTATGGAAGAGTGCTTGCCGCTTTTGAAATCGATGAAAGTAGCTATAATCAGTTTAATCAACATTTAACCGAATTGGGTTACGATTTTCATAATGAAACGCACAACCCATCACTCAAACTTTTCCTCACAAATCAATCGTAATTTTTACTAAAAATAAGGATTACCCAAAAATTATTGGGTAATCCTATTAAGATAACATTAAAGTATATTTGCTTAAATATAACTTATTTTAACAGTAACAAATAAAAAATTTAGCCAAATTTTAATTGTCTATTTTAAAGTAAAAATATCATCTTTTGCCTATTGATTCCCCTAATTATTCAGTGCATATTAGTAGAATGTTTATACAACAATTTTTCAAGTCTAGTTGGAATGTGAATAGGGATATTTATCTTCTAATTCATTAATATTAATCAATAGGATATAACTCAATTTTGTTAATTATCATAGATGAAAATAGTTATTTTCATCTAATGTTTATGCAAAAAGATGAGTTAAAAAAGTAACACTTAACAACATAAGGATAATTCATGATAAAAATTGCAGGTGCCCGTAAATTTTATTTATGGCTAGTTGCCATTATTTTATTAGCGAGCGGTTTATTTTGTACAATTTATGGATTTAAATTGATCGCACTAGGCGGTAGCTGGTATTTTGCGATTATGGGATTAGTACAAATAATCACTTCGCTTTTATTATTTAGACAAAGTACCAAAGGGGCTTGGCTATATGGTTTAGCTTACGCATTAACCTTAATTTGGGCTTTATATGAGGTTGGCTTACAATTCTGGCCGCTCTTCTCGCGCTTAATGGTATTTACAGGTTTTGCAATGCTTATTGCATTTGCCTATCCAATGCTTGAGAAAAAAGAAACTGGCGATACGACTGCTGGTAATGGCGGTTATAAATTGGGGATATTTATTTTAGTCTTAATGGGCATTGCGCTTGGCTTTATGTTCAAAGAACACAATGTTATTACAAATCCCGTCCCTTTAGCCAATAATAAACTCGATCCGAGTGATGCGCCTATAGATTGGAAGCAATATGCTAATACGACTAAAGGCACGCGTTTTTCAGGTGCAGATCAAATCACTAAACAAAATGTTAAAGATCTCCAAGTTGCTTGGACTTATCACACAGGTTATATTCCTTCTAATAGTGGATCAGGTCCAGAAGACCAAGAGACACCTTTACAAATTGGCGATAATGTCTATTTATGTACACCAACAAATGTTGTTATCGCATTAGATGCTGATAGTGGCGAACAAAAATGGCGTTATGATCCTAAAGCGACTTCACCTAACTGGCAACGTTGCCGTGGATTAGCCTACTATGAAGACCAAAAAACGTTAGACGATGCCAGTAATAATGCAAAAGCGTGTTCGGCACGTATTATCATGAACACAATTGATGCTAGGTTGATGGCGATTGATGCAAATACCGGTAAATTGTGTGAAGATTTTGGTGAACAAGGCGTTGTTGATCTGAAAAAAGATATGGGCGATATTCCTCCGGGTTATTATGAGCCAACAGCGGCCCCTTTAGTAGCGAAAGATGTGATTGTTGTTGGTGGCCGCGTTGCTGATAACTTCTCAGTTAATGAGCCAGGTGGCGTTGTTCGTGCTTTTGATGTCCATTCAGGCAAATTAGTTTGGGCATGGGATCCAGGCAATCCAAATATTACTGATGTTCCGCCAGCTAATGAAACCTATACACGCGGCACAGTAAACGTCTGGGCGACGACAGCTTATGATCCAGAACTTGATCTTGTTTATGCACCAACAGGGAATGCAACACCTGACTTCTTCGGTGGCTATAGAACAAAATACGATGATGAATATAACTCATCAATTGTTGCGCTAGACCGTAAAACGGGACAAATTCGCTGGAAATTTAGAACAGCACATCATGATTTATGGGACTATGACTTACCATCACAACCTTTACTCTACGATATTCCTGATGGAAAAGGTGGCGTTACAAAAGTTATTGTCCAAACAACAAAATCAGGTCAGATCTTCATGTTAGATCGTCAGACCGGTAAACCTGTTGCTGAAGTTCAAGAAAAACCTGTAGCAAAAGGTGATGTAGCAGGTGAATATTACTCCCCTACTCAGCCATTCTCAGTAGGTATGCCATCAATTGGTAACGAAACCTTGACTGAATTTGATATGTGGGGTGCGACACCTTATGATCAATTACTCTGCCGAATTGACTTTGCCGGTTCTGTCTATCATGGTTTATTTACACCACCGAATATGACCAAAACGCTGCAATATCCAGGATCTTTAGGTGGCATGAACTGGGGCAGTGTCGCGGTTGATCCACAAACCAACTTAATGTTTGTTAATGATATGCGAATTGGTTTAACTAACTGGATGATCCCTCAAGATAATATCCCTAAAAATGCTAGCGGTATTGAAATGGGTATTGTGCCACAAAAAGGAACGCCATTTGGTGCGATGCGTTTAAGATTTACCTCTGCCTTAGGTGTTCCATGCCAAAAACCACCTTACGGAACCATGACAGCCATCGATCTTAAATCTCGACAAATTGTATGGCAAAAACCTTTAGGTACAGTCATGGATACAGGTATTTTAGGCATCCCAATGCATTTACCTGCGCCAATTGGCATGCCAACCATCGGTGGACCAATGGCAACTAAATCGGGTCTATTATTCTTTGCTGCAACGCAAGACTTCTATCTTCGAGCATTTGATTCTGTGACCGGGGAAGAAATTTGGAAAGCACGTTTACCCGTCGGTAGCCAAGGTACACCAATGACCTATGTATCACCTAAAACAGGTAAACAATATATTGTCATCTCAGCAAGTGGAGCAAGACAATCACCAGTTCGTGGCGATTATGTTATTGCTTATGCTTTACCTGATAAAAAATAGTTGTTAGCTAAAATAGTTTTAGCCTCATAATAACTGCCATTATATCGTATAGTTTTATCGATATAATGGCAGATAAAATAAACTATCAGCGAATTTATTAAATCTAAACAGTTTAATTCAACTATGGTATTTAACTAAAACACAAACCTTTTTTAAACTGATTGGCGAAATAGCCGCTATCACAAAATCTATTTTCGATTATTTCTATAATTTTAAACAATTCTCCTATTGCTAACTACTTCAATATCGATCAATAAAATAAATATGAATTTTTTGTTAAAAGTAATGTCCTAATTTGAATGAATAGTAATTCGAATAAATCATTGCAGAAATGATAAACTTATCACCTTATAATGACATAGTCTTTACTGCACAAATTGTGAATCTTTAGTGATAAAAATGGATTTTATAGGAAATGAAAAAAATAGTTTCAAGCTTATGTATAACGGTATTTTGTTGTTTTACTCTGTGTAATACGCATATGGTGTTTGCCAATAATAACGCTTTAAATTATAACCAACGTGAGCATTTTGATTCCTTTGCTGACTTCTATCAAAGTTTACCGATATTATCCATGCCTATTGATAGCAAAAATATCAGCACCGGAAAATATGTTGATAGTAAATTTTTTCATTTCGATGATGATGATTATCGCTATTATGATAAACCAACTGTTCAAACCGACAATTATTTTACGCTAACAGATCTAAAAGCGATTGGTCGCTTTGAAATGGATGATATCAAATTTATACTCTATGATTTAACTTTTGATAGTATAGGCGAAGGTATCAACGAAGATATCAAATTAATTAATGCTTTTGACAAAAATGGAAAATTTCTAGATGAATTAATGATAGCGGGAAAAACTGGACATGAAGATCACTTGTTTTTCTTTTCATCCACGATTAAAGATCAACTATTTCATATTAAACTAGACGCAGTTTATGAACTTGGTTATGTAGCAGAAGTTAAAGACAATATCTATCAATATAAACAAACGATTAATTTAACTTATCAATTTCATGACAATCAATTTTACTTACAAGCCCCTCCTGTTAACTGTCAAACTAAAAATTTAAAGCAATATTTGAATAAACTTACCAAACAACAGTTTGCCGATATTGCTGATATCGTGGCTTTTAGCAACTATATTGATTGTTATCCGGTATCCGAAAATTTGCAAACATATAAACAAATAGCTAATTATATTAAAAATTCTATTCATTATTTTCTAAGTTCTGCTGAATTGAAAACATTACAAAAAAAAATTGGTATTATTGAGGATTAAGTATGTGTTTACCTACTTTTAAATATCATCCCAACGCTTATCAGCTAGATATTTTTAGTCAAAAAGATGGGATTTGCTCGGTTTGTCATAAAATTCGTTCAATAAAATATGACTTACCGCTTTACAGCCAAGAAGAGCCTGAATATATCTGTCCATGGTGTATTGCTGACGGTTCTGCGGCAAAAAAATATCACGGTCAATTCAATGATGATAACAGTATAGATGAGCTGCCGCCTGAAAAGCTTGACGAGCTCATATTAAAAACACCCAGTTATTCATCATGGCAGCAAGAAGTATGGTTAACGCATTGTAATGAGCCTTGTGCATTTATCGGTTATGTCGGATTTGCAGAAATTATTCCCTATTTTGATGAGATTAAAGATGATATTGATTACCCAGAGGAGTTATTAAGAACGTCATTATCCAAAGATGGCTCACTGACTGGTTATCTATTTGAGTGTGTTCAATGTGGTAAGAAAAGATTGCATATTGATTGCAACTAAATAGCTATACACCATTTTCATGAAGTTAATTTACCCAATCATCAAAAATCAAATTGTACAAAACGATGAAGCCGATTTATCAATCGGCTTAAAATAGAATCAGACAACACGCTTATTGATATCGCTCTGTTGCTGATAAAGGTATGGCATAAAATAGAAACCTAATAAGATTAATTAATATGTCGAATATAACCTTTCACAATATTAATGCTTTTATCAAACAGCTGTTTCTCGGTTTCGTTAAAGTCAAGTTGAATCACTTTTTTAATCCCATGTTGATCCAAAATTGCCGGTACCCCTATAGCGACATCTTTATAGCCATACTCCCCATCTAAAACACAGCTAAGCGCTAAGGCTCGATGGCTATTAGTAAAAATATGCTGACAAATTTCAGTAATGGTACTAGCGATACCATATTCAGTACAATGCTTATATTTAACGATTTCAAAACCTTTATTTTTTGCTTTAGTCCCAATATCAACAAAATCAATTTTATTTTTTTCAAGTTGATTAAGATTAATACCATAAACCGAAGAATGAGACCAAACCGGAAACTGCGAATCACCATGCTCACCAACTATAAAGGCATCGATGCTTTGTGGTCCTATATCCATCTGCTCACCTAGTAAGCGACGTAATCGCACGGTATCAAGCCAAACTCCTGTACCAATAACTCGATGACGAGGTAAACCTGATAGTTTCCAGACTTGATAAGTAATTGCATCACAAGGATTGGTTGCTATCAAAAAAATACCCTTGAAGCCATTTTTCATCATATTCGGCACAATACTTTCCACAATTTTAGATGTGCCTGCAAGCTCCTCATCACGGCTTTTTTGTGCTAATCCTGAAGTTACTGTAATAATCGCAATATCAATATCAGCACAATCGGTCGATTCACGCAAACTCACTTTGATCATATTTTGCCGATAAGCTGCTGCATCCAAAAGATCTTGAGCATGACCATAGGCTAAATCTTTATTAAGATCAACCAGCGCTATCTCTTCACATATGCCACGATTAACAAAAGTATAAGCGGTTGTTGAACCGACATTGCCAACACCAATAATCATCACTTTACGAAGTTTCATCTTTAACCTACCTAATTTTAGTTTAAAAATTTCACAATTAGATTTAGTTATACTCCTGTTTTTTTAAGATTCAAGATGTTAGAAGTAAGATTTAATGTTAGTTGATTGTAAAAATAAACGATGACTAATTCTTGAACAACTTTTTTTTCATTGCTAAAATCATCGACAATCTTAAAAGGAAGGAAAAACAATGAAAAAAAAAATCATTATAGGATTTGGTGTTAGTTTAGTTACACCTTTAACCGCAATGGCAATAAATTTATCAGGTAATCAAACTTTTACTGAAGAAGTCAATATACCATCAACCCATAATTATAATGAACTTGAAGGTGAACTTAATTCAGGCATTGATATATTGAAAAATAGTCAAACTATTTTTGAGAAAAACGTTAACATCAATTTACAACGGAATAATGATTCAAACTCAGATTCAAATATTTCCGGTATTTCAACCAGCTTTGATGGTAATTCCACAACAGTATTTAATGGTGATTTAAACATAGATGTAAAAGGTTTTAAATTTGATGCAATAAGTATATTCAATAATTCAGTTATTGAAGTTAATGGAAAAACAACATTAAATATAGATCACAAAGACAATTCAAATGCAATTTCAATGATTGATGGGATTTTAACACTAAATGGAGAATCAATAATAAATGGTGATCTTAACGTTCAAGAATCAGGAAAATTAATCATTAAAAATAAATCGCAAATAATTGGTCAAGTAGAGGCTTATGATGGTGGAATAGTCGAATTATATTTAGCTGATGGCTCTAAATTTTTAGGATCCGCATATAGTAACGCTGAGATTGATCCAATTGATGGCGTTGATTCTCTAGCTGGTAAGATTATCATTGATCTTGCTAAAAATGCAAATTGGGAAATTGATGAGGATGGTTCCTATATCACGCAATTATCAGGTGCGGGGTCGGTTACATTTGATCACAATGCTCAAACTCGATCGCTTTCTTTCAAAAATTTAACTGTTGAAAACCTAAAAGGTGCATTAAATTTCACAATGAGTACCGATATCGCTGCTGAAAAAAGTGATAAACTCATTATCACAAACTCAGCTGAAGGCCATCACACTCTTAATTTGATTAATAATGGCGCAGCAAATACTAATGGTAAAGAAAAATTAACTTTAGTAGAAATAGCTGAAAATGCAATCAGTAATGCCGAATTTAAAACGACTCATGCCATTGAATTGGGTGGATATGTCTATAATATAAATAAAGATGGGAATAATTGGGTCTTAGCGAGTAATAGTAACACGGTTACTAATCCTAACCCTAACCCTAACCCTAACCCTAACCCTAACCCTAATCCAGATGATAATAAAAAACCGGATAATAACACAAGCTCAAAACCACAAATTACAACAACAGCAAATGCCAGTGCTGGATTCCTTAATGCCAACTATTTAATGAGTT